>NZ_RZTA01000048.1:0-40884 GCF_004023115.1 Mesorhizobium sp. M6A.T.Cr.TU.017.01.1.1 | reverse complement strand
GGGCGGGGAAAGGAAACCGCCGAGAGAGGCATGAGGCCCGCCGGCGTGCCCGCCTGTCTCGGCTGCCATGGAAGACAGGACCGCAGTCGGTTCTATCCCTCCCTCGCCGGCCAGCCTGAGCGCTACATCACGGCGCAGCTTGGGCTGTTCAGGGCCGGAAAGCGTGGCGGAACGCGCTTCGGCCATCTCATGGCCAATGCCGCGAAGGGTCTGACGGATGACGACATCCGCGCGCTTGCGGCCTATTTCTCGCTATCGGCCGCTCCGTCCGCAACCGGAACGCGATAAGCGCGTTTGCGTTCTTTCGACATTCCGAGGTTCTGGTGAAAAAGTTGCTTACCGCCGTTCTCGTGCTGATCGTTCTTTTCGTCGTCGCCGGCGGAGCGGTCTTCTTGCTGTCCCGCGAAGAGGCGACAGTTCCGATCGCGGAGGGCTATGGCCCCAACCCGACCCTGCCGGAGCCCAATCAGACCTGGCTGCCGACCGTCCATGTCGCCAAGGCCGCGCCGTGGCCGCAAGGCACGAAGCCGACCGCGGCCCAGGGATTTGCAGTCAACGAGTTTGCCGGTGGGCTCGACCATCCGCGCTGGCTGCACGTGCTGCCGAACGGCGATGTGCTGGTGGCGGAGAGCAATGCGCCGCCCAAGCCGGACGAGGGCTTTAACACACGCAGCATACGCGGCTTCCTCATTGATAGCATACGCAGCATACGCCACTTTTTCATAGACCTCTTCCAGAGCCAGGCTGGCGCGGAAACGTCTAGCGCCAATCGCATCTCGCTGCTGCGCGATCAGGATGGCGACGGCGTGGCAGAAACCAAAACGGCCTTCCTCACTGGTCTGTTCTCGCCATTCGGCATGACCCTGCTCAATGGCAAGCTCTACGTCGCCAATGCCAATGCAATTGTGGCTTTTCCCTACCAGGAGGGCGCGACCGAGATCACCGCACCGGCGGAGAAGATCGTCGACCTGCCTGCGGGGAGGAACCACCACTGGACCAAGGACGTGACCGCCTCGCAGGACGGGACGAAGCTCTATGCAACGGTCGGATCCAATTCCAATGTCGGCGAGAACGGCTTGGAGGAAGAGGAGAGCCGCGCCGCCGTGCTGGAGATCGATCTCGCCTCGAAACAGACGCGTCTCTTCGCCTCCGGGCTGCGCAATCCCAACGGCCTGTCCTGGAATCCGGAAAGCGGCGAGCTTTGGGCCGTCGTCAACGAGCGCGACGAGATCGGTAGCGACCTCGTGCCGGACTACATGACCTCGGTGAAGGATGGCGGCTTCTACGGCTGGCCTTACAGCTACTACGGCCAGCATGTCGATGATCGCGTCGAGCCGCAGCGGCCCGACCTCGTCGCCAAGGCGATCAAGCCGGACTATGCGCTCGGGGCGCACACGGCTTCATTGGGACTGACCTTCAACACGGGCGACCTGTTCGGTCCTCAATACAGGAATGGCGCCTTCGTCGGGCAACACGGCTCGTGGAATCGCAAGCCGCACAGCGGCTACACGGTGATTTTCGTGCCGTTTACCGGTGGCAAGCCCTCTGGCCCGCCTCAAGACATCCTCACCGGCTTCCTGAGCCAGGACGACAAGGCTTTCGGCCGTCCTGTGGGGGTGGCGATAGACCGGCGCGGCGCCCTGCTTGTGGCGGATGATGTCGGCAATAAGGTCTGGCGGGTCGTTCCATCGCAGGCACAATCGGCACTTTGAGCGGTTCGTGCTGCCGGCGACCTGATGAGGCTGGCGCAATCAAGCCGAAATCAAGGTGTCGGTACCACCCCGCGCCCGCGTACATGCCGGACCGTCTGACGCATACGATCGGCAAGAAAAGCGAGCTGGCCTTGCGCCGTGCGCGTCCCAAGAACGGATTGTAGGATAACACCCTGCGTTGCGAACTTGTTCTTGAAGGACTCTGCGCCACAGAGGAAATCGACCATGCCCAAGCCATGATCGATCGACCACTGTATGTAGTCCATGATCAGGATTATGCCCGGCGACGCTCGGCTGAAATCCGGATCGAAGGTGGTCACAAACGCCATCATGACCTGGTGCTGGACGAAGTTGATCGAGACTGCGACCATCACGCCATCGCATTCAAGCACGAAAATGTGCAGCAAGCCGGCGCGCGCCAGCGCGTCGACGAGTGCGGCGAGCACTGGCGTTCCCTCCTCGAAAAGTTGGGATTCACGCGTGTGCTGCACCAGCCATCTGCGCTTCAGGGCAGCGAGCCGCTCCAATACCGGCTGCAGCGGCTCATCGGGCGCAAGCAAGCGAAATTTCACTTTCCCGGTTTCTTCCAATGCCTTGATGCCTCGCCGATAGTTCTGGCGTGTCTTTTTGGACTGGTCCTCGAACCATGCCGCTCCGCTCTTCCACGGTCCGGCGACGCGATAACTGACTTCCTCCCTGTGATTGGGGCGAAGCCTGATGCCGCGTGAGACATCCGGAGTGAAAATTTTGCGCGCCGCCGCACCCGGCAAAAGACGATTGAGAAAGGCAAGATCGAAGCCGCCGGCGTCACATATCTGGGCCCATACGCCCTGCAGGGCCGATAATGAGCATTCCGGAGCAATGAGAATATCCCCGTAATCGGTATAGCTGTTGGCCGCCCATTCAAGAAACCGCAGGCCTTTGCGCTTGCCGATCGCCAGGGGAACGATGGCAACGAGCCTGTCACCGTTCCAGACCAGGCCGATCCGCAGCGCGCGTTGGTCACGGTCCGCTACAGTATTCCACCATGCCGAAACCCAGGCATGACTCTGAAAGATCAGCGCATCGGTGCGATGCCAAAGATGCATCCAATCGGCTTCGACCGCAGCCAGGCGTTCCGCCGAACGGACAACTTCCAGGCGCTCTGCGCTCGAAGCGTCAATCGAAACAATGGTGTTCATGAAGGGGAACGATCCTGTGGCTGTGCGATGACATCGGGACGCCTGTGGAACAGTCTGATAACATGCCCTCCCATCTTCTTGAGCGGCAGGATGTAAAGCCCAAAGAGCGATTGATAGTCGCGCACATCGCGATCTATCAGGCCAAATTTGAGGTCTTCCTCCGGATCCGGGACAAACTGCGTTCCGAAGAGGCGGTCCCAGAACGAAAAAAGCAGGCCAAAATTCTTGTCATAGTGGCGAGGGTCGATGCTGTGGTGCACCTGATGCCAGTGCGGGCACAAGATGATGTTGTTCAACGGGCCGAAGGAAATCTTGAAGTGTGTATGGCGAACAAAGTCCATCATCAGGATGTTGCGGATGACATAGACGTTGATGCCGAAGATAGCGATCTCCACCGGATCGAGCGCGATCAGGCTCCAGATGCCGAAGCAGATCCCCGGGATGACGCCATCCCACATACGATTCATCAGATCGTCCAGCGGATGAACCCGATCCTTGGTGATTCCCACCATCACTTCGGCCGAATGATGCACCTTGTGCAATTCCCACAGGAACGGGAAGTGGTGCTGGGCGACATGGTAGAGATAATATGAGATATCGTAGGCGATCAGCATGGTTGCGGTGAAGATGACGATCGTCACCGGTCCGGCCGGGCCGCCGATGAGCGGCGCCTGGATGTCGAACAGCCAGCCGATTGCCTGGTGTGTCCCATAGCCAACTGCAGCAACGAAGGTGACGCCGGCAGGGATGAGCAGAAAAGGCATCATCAGCCGTTTCGTGACCCAAAATAGGACATCGGCGCGCGCCGACGGGTGTAGAATGACTTCCGCCGGGAACGCGAAATCGAAAAAGTCCCTGAAGGATTTATGCTCGACAGTTCGCCAGTAAGCGACCACCGCGCTCCCCAGTGCCGTGAGAAAAAGCAGGCCGAGCGTCAGCAGATTGAGGTTCGAAAGCTTTTCCACAACCACTCTGGCGAATTCAGAAAACATCGGTGCAGTGGCTCCTGGGCCGTGAGATGGCGATCCGGCGAATTGCGAAGCAAAAAGCTTGCCAAACCCACTGCATGTTGCCTGCAACCAGGCGGCTATTGCGGCTGCAACGAGCAAAGCATGCCGGATTTGCGCCAAACTAGCAGATCAACCGTAACAAAACGCTAAATGTCCGAACGTAATTAATCTCGAATACGGCCGGAACAACGGATAGGCCGTTCTGCTGCGGCGCCGGTCGCTATCTTTGCGACGGGGAGATTGGCGCGAGGTGGATCTTGATTCCATCTTCGCCCACTTCGCCACGCCAGGCGATGCGTTCGGCTGGCTGCCTGGCGCCAAAACGCGGTGAAACCCAGCCGCCCTGCCCCGGTGCGTCGCCGCCGGCGCGGATTTCGACCGCAGCGTCAGGAAACCGGATGGCCATCAGCGGCTCATCGCCACGCAATACCGTGACCGTGCTTGCTTGTTGGTTGGCACTGAGGCCGGCTGCAAGTTGGAAGACGACCTCGGCCACGCGCCTGCCGCCGAGCAGTTGGTCGGCCACGAGAATGCCGTCGGCCTGTTGCGTCACGGTGCGCTGGTGGACGACGCCGAAGCGGCTTCTATACCCGTCATGCCGGGCGCGCAGCTTCCAGTGGGTTCCCGGCTCGCTGTCCATCAATGTCGCAACCGCCTTGTGCGACCAGTTAAACTCCCCGGCGATAATGCTTTGGCTTTTGCCCTCGATATTCAGTGTGTTGTGCGCCGGTGTCGAGCGGAACCAGTCGCGCCAGACGCCCCCCGAGCCATAGAGCCAGGTGCCGGGGTCGACCAGCACCGGCTCGCCATCGATGCACAAAGTGAGCGACAGCGCGTCGGCATGGCCGTGAGCCGCGATCGAGAGATAGCCGAGCGGGCCGTGGTCGAATGTCAGATCGATGCTGCGGCCATTCATCTCGCCGCGCCAGACGGAGAGCCCGCCTTGCGTGAACGTTTGCAGCCCGTGTGGAACCGGT
Organism: Mesorhizobium sp. M6A.T.Cr.TU.017.01.1.1; assembly: GCF_004023115.1. Lineage (NCBI taxonomy): Bacteria > Pseudomonadati > Pseudomonadota > Alphaproteobacteria > Hyphomicrobiales > Phyllobacteriaceae > Mesorhizobium > Mesorhizobium sp. M6A.T.Cr.TU.017.01.1.1. The sequence goes on along the minus strand of NZ_RZTA01000048.1, from coordinate 36,004 downwards.
GCCGGTTCGGACGGCGTGCCAAAGAAAAGCGCACGAAAATCGTCTGGCTTCGACGCGTCGCCCGGCATCCGCAGAAAACCATGGATGGCGGCGGCGACGGATTGGACATAGCCCGGCTCGTCCCCGAGCGTCAGCACGCGACCTTCGTCGTTGTCGCCAAAGCCGGCGGCTGGCGGGAGCCAGCCGACGAAATTGGCAAATGCGGCCAGACGCGCTTCGACGGGCGAGGGAAACGGCGCCCCGCCCTGGCGTGCCGCAGCGGCGCACAGCAAGATGAGTTCGGCCGTGAAGGCGGCGTAGGTCGGGGTCTGCTCGGCACCGGCGCCATCGGCGAGAATCTGCTTGCGCGTCTCGGCCAGGAGGGCTCCGCGTGCAGCGTCGGCCTCGGTCCCCAACGCCAGGCCGATCAGATACTCGCCAGCCAGTTCTGCGACGAGATGGTTGTTGGCGGAGGAAAACCGGGAGGGAAACCGCGGCAGCCAATAGGCGCTTGCCGCCAGGATTTCACCCACTTGCTGCCGTGTCGCCGCGCCCAGTCGGTCGCCGACGAGGTCCAGGGTGACAATCAGGCTGATGGCTCGCAGCGCGACTTCGATGCCGGAAGCCCAGCCACCCCCCCGAAACGGGGGGTTGGCTGAATGCCAACTGTCGATCGCCGCCTCGATGGCCATTCGGGACTCATCGTCGCCGGCGAGAAGCAGGTGGGCGGCAAGTGGCGGCAACTGCTGCAGCCGATTGATCTCCCAAACATATTTTACATCGCCACGGTCGCCACCATCGCGAAAATCGATATCGAAAGTATGGCTCTCGGGACCCGGCCAAAGCCTGCCGGTTACCGGATCAAGGCGCCAAAGCTCGGGAGGAAACAGCCGATCGCGGTCGCGCGGCGGCCATGTCCGCCCGAGTGCGGAAAACTGGCCCCCAAGCGTTTTTTGCGCCGCCGCCGCTATGGCTTGCCGTTGTGCCGGCGTCGCAGCCAGCGCAGCATCGCGCCACCCAGGCAGCACCGCGTGCAATTGGGGCGAAGCATAACGCTCCCAGCCGTCGTCGCGGCGGCGCGAAGCGATCCTTCGACGCTGCTCGCCCAGCCGGTGCAACACCTCGGCCGGCTCCATGCTGCGCAACCGGTTGATGTACCAGCCGATTCTCATACGCGCTCCGCCAAGGTTTCGATTCTTATATACCATGCTGTCGAAAAGCCGCGCGACGGCAATCCTCCTTTTCCGATCGTGCGGTTAATATCTCAGACCATGATGCGGAGAGTGGCGATGATAAGGATTGCATGTGTTGCAGCGTGGGTGCTCGGCATGGCGATAGCCGCCGACGCTGCGCCGATCCCACTTCAGCGCGGCGTTGGCGTGCATGGATGGCTCAACTGGTCGCCGATAGAGGATGATGGATCCTACCGTTGGCCGCCCTATCGCAGCGAGAAGGAGTGGCGCGCCGGAGATAGGCCGCTCGCCAACTGGCGTGATGGCGAGGCGTTTGCAAGCATTCGATCGATGGGCTTCGACTTCGTCCGGCTGAGTGTCGACCCCGGCCCTCTGCTTGCCAGCGAGGGCGCCAAGCGGCAGCAGGCGCTGGACATACTTGCCGCCGCGGTCGAGCGGGTCACGTCGGCCGGCCTCAAGGTGGTTTTCGACCTGCACGGCGTCACCCAGGTTCCGGCCTACAGCATGGAGATGATCTATGACGGTGCCGACAGCGGGGGCGTTGCCAGCTACCGCGAAATGGTCGTGTCGGTCGCCACCATGCTGGTCAAGCTTGGCACCGACAAGGTAGCGCTCGAGCCTTATAACGAGCCGGCATACTACCCCTGCGATTCGAGCGGGAGCGATGACTGGCAGCGGATCATGGCGGGCACGGTCCGCGACATTCGCGCAGTCAGCAGCGAGCTCACCATCGTCGCGACGGGCGCCTGTGGCGGCAGCATTGCCGGACTGGTCAATCTCACCCCGGGCTTTGACGACCCGAACCTCTACTACAGCTTCCACATGTATGAGCCCCACAGTTTCACGCATCAGCGGTCCGACGGGACAGACGCCTTCGCCTCGGGCCTTCCCTGGCCGGCCGACAGCAGCACGCCTGAAGTGGTGACCGAAACCCTTAAGGCGCAGATGGACGCTGCCGGCTTGAGCCCGGTCGAGCAGGTGATGAACATGGTAGCGGCGCGTGAAGCAATCGCCCGATATTTCGAGCAGAATTGGGGCCCAAGCCAACTCGAGGCGAGCTTCCGTCAGGCGGTCGACTGGGCCGAGGCCCATGGCATTCCTAGCCGACGGCTCTTCATGGGCGAATTCGGCGTCATCCTCATGTCTGCGGACGGCCGCATGGGCGCGTTCGACGCTGACCGTCTGCGCTATCTCAAGGCGGTGCGCCAGCAGGCGGAACGCTTTGCGATACCATGGTCTGTCTGGGAATTCTCCAATCCCTATGGAATGACCGTCATCCGGCAAGAAGGGCCTGCGGTCCCGGACTCCGAGATGTTGCGGGCACTGGGCCTGCCATAGCTGCTGTCACCTCCGCGGTGAACCAGCCGGGCAGCAAACGCCAATCCTCTCCCTGCCACTTTGGGCCGGGATCGGCCTGGCTTCGTTAAACCGTCTTGCCGCCTTCGGCCGCAACCGCCGGTGGCACTTCATCCGGAACGGGCAGAGCTTCATCGAACCGATCAAGCTCAGCTTCACCACCTTGCGGCCTTTTTCCGCGCGATCCGGTTTGTCAGCAACCAAGTGTTTAATACATTCGTCGTAAATAGCGCCGCAAATACGCGCTCACCCAAGGGAAAGAAAATGTGTGGAATTGGCGGCTGGGTAGGGCCGAGGGTTGAGAATCCACAAGATCGGGCCGCCAGAATGTCCAACGCATTGCGGCATCGTGGTCCCGATGCCGAAGGTACCGAGTTCTTGGACTTGAACACCGGCGAGAACCAATTGGCATTGGTGCATCGCCGCCTGGCGATTATTGACCTAAATGCTGATTCTAACCAGCCGATGCATGTCGACGACGGCCGCCTCAGAATTATTTTCAACGGCGAAATATACAACTATATCGAGCTGCGCCAGGAACTGATCGGCCTCGGTCATCATTTTCGAACACGCTCCGATACTGAGGTGCTGCTCAGAGCTTATGATCAGTGGCACTTGTCCATGTTTGACCGATTGAGCGGCATGTTCGCTTTCGCGCTCTGGGATGCTCAGAGGCAGGAATTGATCCTCGGCCGGGATCTCTTCGGCAAAAAGCCCCTTTACCTCATGCAAAGTGGAAAATTGCTGTCGTTTGCCTCAGAGATCAATGCGTTGTTGTCGTCGCAGCCAGATGCGCAACAGCTCGATTTGGACGCTGTGCACGAGTATCTGCGCTGGCGTTATGTGCCTGGACCGCGCACGCTTTTCAAACAAATCCGCAAACTCAACCCCGGAAGCTATGCTGTTTGGTCGCAAGGGACAGTGACGGAAACGCGCTATTATACGCCTCCAGATCAAACCGATCTGACCGAGGATATCGACGAAGAAACCGCCAAGCGACGATTTCTGGAACTGCTCGACCATTCCGTCGAGATCAGAATGCGCAGCGATGCACCCTTTGGCGCCTTTCTCTCCGGAGGGCTCGACTCGTCGGCGATCGTCGCCCTGATGACCAAGCACAGCGACAAGCCCATTCGTACATTTTCGGTCGGTTTCAGCGAGCCGGCTTACAGTGAGCTCCCATTCGCCCGACGCGTCGCCAATCATTTCAAGACTGATCATTGCGAGCTGGTCATTGAAGCGGACGACCTGATCGACCACCTGCCCAAGTTGATTCGCCATTTGGGGGCGCCTGTTTCACAAAGTTCGGACATTCCAATTTACCTGATGTCGGAGCGGGCCTCGCAGGACGTCAAGATGGTGCTCACAGGCGAAGGGGCAGACGAGATTCTCGGCGGGTATCCCAAACATCGCGCAGAATCACTGGCTGGAATCTACCGGTCGCTCGTTCCAGCCTTGCTCCACGACAACCTCCTCGCCCCTTTGATACGCGCGATGCCTGGCGCAACGGCCAAATTCGATACATTTGCCCGAAGCGCGGGTGAAAGGGACTTTGCCACCCGGATGATCTCCTGGTTTGGGGCCATGACAGCACGGGAACACCATCGCCTCATTGGTGCGCCGGCCAGTTGCCGCAGTGGACGCAACAACTTCCCGTTCTCCTCAAGCGCGACGGCGTCCCACCTTCGCCGCGCGCTGTTTTTCGATCAGACATCGTGGTTGCCCGACAATCTCTTGGAACGAGGCGACCGGATGATGATGGCCGGTTCAATCGAAGGAAGAATGCCATTCCTCGATCGCAATCTGGTTGCGTTCGTCAGCACATTGCCCGATCGCTACAAGGTGGGTTGGCGGAAGGGTAAGCTGATCTTGCGCAACAGTATGGCCAACATGCTTCCTGAGGAAATTCTCAACCGCCGCAAGATCGGGTTCAAGGTGCCCGTCGCCGAATGGTTTCGCGGCTCGATGAGGAACTACGTGCACGACCATCTTTGCTCCTCTCAGTCCGTCATTCGCAGCTATTTGAACGCAAAACACCTTGATCAAATTGTCTCGGAGCACACCAAGGGGGCGGCAGACCACGAAAAGCTGATATGGGCGCTGTTGAATTTGGAGATATTCCACCGCGAGTTCGCGCTTGGAGCGCCGCAGTGACGCCAATGGGATCGATGTCGCGCTCAACCCTCAGCAGCTCGTCATAAGGTCACCTTCCGCAAGCATGGCGCGCACGCTAAGCGTCCATGCATACGACAGCGTCAGCGCTTGACCGATTGAGCCTTTAACGCCACCGACCTCCAGACGTCGCAAATCGCGCCGACAAACGGTGCGAGATCAAGCCGTTCCCGATGCACGGCCATCGCGGCAGCGCCAAGCCTGGCTCTCAATGCCGGATTTTCGACCAGCCGTGTCAGCGCATCGGTCAACGCCGCAACATCGCCGGGCGGCACCAGCAATCCGGATTGCTCGTTGGTGATGATATCCTCCACGGCGCCGACAGGCGTCGTCACCACTGCGAGGCCTGCGGCCATGCCTTCGATGACCGAGACCGGCAGGTTTTCGGCAAAGGAGGGCAGCACCAGAATGTCCGCCGAAGCGATCAGCGATGCGACCTCGTCAGGCCCGACCCAGCCAGGAAAGGTAACGCGCTCGGCAAGGCCCAGTTCGGCCGTTCTCATCCGCGCCGCCTCGACGTCGCCATCGCCGGCGATCGTGGCGCGCCAACCCTCGATCGGTTTCATGCGGTGCAGCGCATCGATCAATTGCGGCACGCCCTTGCGGTCGCCGATGCGACCAAGGAACAGGATATGCGCATCGCCGCCGCCGCCGACATGCGCCAAGGTGGGAACCGCGGTGGCATTGGGAACGATGACAATATTGCCGGCCGCCCCCGGTGCCCGACTGGCGACGAAGTCGCGCCAAAGCCCGCCCAAGACGATCACCCGACCGGCATGCTCGAACAGAGCTTCGATGCGGCGGCTCATGAAACTCCGATCGTCTTTCCAGAATGTCTCGTACTGCGCCCCGTGCAAATGCAGGACATAAGGTATCGACAGCAGCCGTGCGCAGGCGGCGATCACCATCTTGCGATAGGTGCTGCCGGAGACTGATATATTGATGTGGATGACATCGGCACGCTTGGCCAAACGCGCCGCGAGCATCCGCAAGCAAAAGTCAAACATATAGAAGATCGAAAGCCCGACATGCCCCGGGCCGCGGCTGGCAAGGAAGCGTACATCGATGTCGGCGATCTCCTGCCGCTCGAACTCGTGCTTCAGCGCCCCCATGATGCGGTCGATGCCTCCCTGCCCCGAAACGCCCGAGGGCGTTGCGACAAGGACATGCACTTTTCGATTGTGAACCAGACGCTGCAACATGACTCCATTTCGGAACTACAAAGCAAAGGTTTCAAACTAGGTTTACGACAAATCCGTTAGTTCAAACTGAATCTGTTCACCCTTTGCCGTCATCGCGCTGGATTTTCCGCCGGTCGACGGTTAATCGAGGGTGAATTTCCGGGGAAAACCCTTTGCTGCTCCGCTCCACGCTCATCTATGCCCCGGCGATCCTGCTGACGAGGATCTCCGCGCTGCTCCTGCTGGTCATCGTGACGCGGTTGATCGACCAGACCGAGTATGGCCTGCTGACCCTGGTGGTGACCGTCGGCGAAATGACCGACGTTGCCGTTACCAACTGGCTGCGCATAGCGTTACTCAGGCTTGGCGGCAAAGGCGACATCAGCCGCGGCAGCCTGATGCTGGCCGGGCGGGTGTTGCTTGCCAGCACGGCGCTGGCGCTGATTATATCCGTGGTCGCCTCGGCAGTGGTCGTGCCGGAGCGCTGGGTCGAGTTCGCGATCGCCGTCTGCAGCTACCTGATTGCCGGTTCCATCGGCCGCTTCGCGTTGACGGTGCTGCAGATGCAGCAGCGTCATTCGGTCTATTCGATGCTTGAGTTCCTGCGCGCCGTGCTGCAACTCGCGCTGCCGATAGGCGCCGTCGTCCTGTTTCAGGATTCCTTTCTGACGGTATCGCTCGGCTCGAGCCTCGGCGTTTTAATCGCCGGCATCGTGGCGGGCATTATGGCATCGCGACGTGTCGTTGCCGGCCCGCCACGCTTCACCCAGAGGGAGTTCTTCGTCCTCGGTGTGCCCCTGGTCATCATGGCGCTGGTTGGCTTCGGCCTGCACAGCGCAGAGCGTGTGTTCCTCAAGATCTATTACGATGCCGGCGCAGTGGCGATCTTCGCCGCAGCCTATGCACTGGCCCGCCAGCCGATCGATATGGTCGCCAACTCCATCAACATGGGCGCCTTTCCCGAGGTGGTCAGCCGGTTCGACGACGACGGGCCTGCGGCATCGGGCCGGCTGCTGTCGCAATTGATGGCCTTGATGATCCGCCTTTGCCTGCCGGTTGCTGCTATGCTGGTCGCACTCAGCAGCGACATCACGCAGCTCCTGCTGCCCTCGCAATATCACGGCCGCTTCGGCCTGCTCTTTCCGATCATCGCCTTCAGCGTGCTGTGTGCCAACCTCGCGAGCTTCGTCTATGGCACAGTGGTGCACGCGCACAAGCGGCCGTGGCTGCTGATCATCGCCAATTCCTTCGGCTCGGTGGCGACAATCGCACTGTCTGTGCTGTTGATCCCGCCGATGGCGGAGGTCGGTGCTGCTTTGGCGCTGGCGGGCGGATCGCTGGTCGGTCTTGTTGCCTGCATCATCATCAGCGAACGGCTGACGCCGGTGCCGGTGCCATGGCGCGACATCGGCATGTCGATCGTCATCTCGCTCAGCACCGGGCTGGCCGCCAGCCTTGCCAGCGCTGTACTCGGCGATGCGCCGGCCATCTTCTCGCTCGCCGCGGGCGGTACCGCTGGCGCAGTGGTTTTCTTCGGGCTGACGTGGCTGTTTTATCCCGCCGCCGCAATGCTATTCGCAGCTAAGTTGCGGGCGCGGCTACGACTCGCATAAACCTGCGACGGCGCGCGTCGTATCGTAGTCCTGGAAAAGTGGTTCCGATTTCGGACCGGTGCTGTAGCCCAGGGCCGGTGCCCTATTTTTTTGGGGTGCTTATAGATCGACCTTTCGGCGCCCCCGACGGTCCCAGAACTCCCGGCACAGCAGCCCTGCGTAGGCAGTGTTGGTGTCGTAGTAGCGGCGCCACAAGCGTCGCGGCTCCTGTGCCACGCGAAACAACCACTCGAGACCGGCCGCTTGAATCAGTTTTGGCGCCCGGGCGACCTTGCCGCCATAGACGTCGAAACTGCCGCCCACGCCCATGACGAAACTCGGAGTGAGTTCGTCTCGATGGCGTTTGAGAAAGCGCTCCTTGCGCGGCGTCGGCATGGCCACCAACAGGCAGTCGGCGCCCGAGGCGTTGATCGCCTCGACGATGCCGGCCTCGTCTTCCGGCTTGAAATAGCCATTGCGAATGCCGGCGACGACGAGGCTCGGATGATCCTTGGCAAGTCGCCTTCCGACCGCATCGAGAACGGACTGCTCGGCACCCAGGAGGAAGGGCCTGAAGCCGCGCTTCGCGCAGAGGCTCAACAGATTGGTCATGATGTCGACGCCGGCTACCCGCTCCGGCAGCGCGACGCCGCAAAGACGCGCGCCCCAAAGCACGCCGATGCCGTCGACATTAATCACATCCGCCGTCGCAACATCCTCGCGCAGCTCGGTATTGTTGCGCATGTTCACGAGCTTGGCGACATTCACGACCACGTGGTGCAGCGGCCGCCGCAGGGTCATCGCCTCATCGGCGATGGCCAGCGTCTCGGCCATGGTCAGCGCATGGATCGGCGCGCCGAGGAACTCCCGGCGCCGTGACGCCAATAGGCGATGCTGCGCCCATACTGGATCGTGCGCGTTCATGCGGCCTCCTCTGCACCTGCAGGAAGTGCCAGGTGCTCGATCGCAGATTTCTTGCCTTCGATGCGGGCGTCAGGCTTGCGTGCCTTGCGCCAGGTCCACAGACCCCGCGTGTCGATGAGCTTCTTGTCCTTGAGCGCTTCGGGATCAACCAGATTGAACTGCCGATGGTCGACCAGCAGGACGACGATATCGCACTGGTCGATGGCGGAAAGCGCATCGGTGAAGACGATGCCCTTGCCCTCGAGCTCATGCGGCAGCCTATGTGTGTTGGGCTCAGCCGCGATGATCTTCAGGTTGGGAATATCTGACAAAAGCTTCACCACCTCGACAGCCGGGCTCTCGCGCATGTCGTCGATATTGGCTTTGAAGCTGAGGCCAAGACAGGCGATCGTCTGCTTGCGGGACGGGTCGAGCAGGGCTTCTATATCCCTGACCACCGACAAAGGACGCTCGGAATTGATCCGGCGTGCCGAGGCCATCAGCCGCGTGCTGTTAGGCGCGGCGTCGATGATGAAATACGGATCGACCGCAATGCAGTGGCCGCCAACGCCCGGGCTCGGCTGGAGGATGTTGACGCGGGGGTGCCGGTTAGCGAGATCGATCACCTCCCAGACGTTGAGCGACAGATCCTGGCACACCGCCGCAAGCTCGTTGGCAAAGGCGATATTGACGTCGCGGAACGCGTTCTCGGTCAGCTTCACCAGTTCCGCGCTTTCGGCCTTGGTCGTGAACAGGTCGCCGGCAACAAAGGTTGAATAGAGTGCCGCAGTCCGTTCCGACGACTTGCGCGACAGTCCTCCGATCGAGCGATCGTTGTTGATCAGCTCGGTAAGGACCTTTCCCGGCAACACGCGCTCAGGCGAATAGGCGACCAGGACATCGGCCTCTTCGCCATGCACGAGAGGAAATTTGAGATCGGGCCGCAGCTCGGAAAGCAGTGCCGTCATGATGCGCGTCGTGCCGACCGGCGATGTCGATTCTAGCACCACAAGGTCTCCCCGCTTCAGCACGGAGGCGATGCTTCGTGCTGCCGCGAGCACATAGCTCACATCCGGCTTGTGGTCCTCGGTCATCGGGGTCGGCACGGCGATGATAAAGGCGTCCGCCGGCTGCGGCGTGCTAAAAGCCCTGAGCTTGCCGTTGGCCACAACCTTCTGGATCAAACCATCAAGGTCCGGCTCGACGATGTGGATTTCGCCGCGATTGACCTTCTCGACCACGGCCTCGTTGACGTCGACGCCAATGACGTCGAGCCCACGACTGGCGAAGATGGCACAGGTCGGCAGGCCGATATAGCCCATGCCGATAACGGAAACGGTCTTGATCTCAGCCATGATGCAGCAGTTCCTCAACGATCCGGTTGCTGGCCCGGCCATCGCCATATGGGTTGTGTCGTTCCGCCATGCCGCGATAGGCGGCCTGATCGTCGAGCAGGCTGTTGGCATTGGACAGGATTTTTTCGATATCGGTGCCGACGAGACGGGCGGTACCTGCCGCGATCCCCTCGGGTCGCTCGGTATTCTCACGCATCACCAGCACCGGCTTGCCGAGCGAAGGCGCTTCTTCCTGCACGCCGCCGCTGTCGGTCAGCACCAGATAGCTCTGCTTCTGCAGGAACAGGAATGGCAGATAATCCTGCGGGTCGACCAGATGGATGTTCGGCACATCCCCTAGCTCTGTGTTGACCACCGAGCGCACATTGGGATTGGGATGGACAGGATAGACGATCTGCACGTCCTCGCGCACCGCCAATCGCTTCAGCGCCGCACAGATACGGTGGATGCCGCCGTCGAAATTCTCACGGCGATGACCGGTGACGAGGATCATTTTCTTGGTGGGATCGAGGAAAGGGAAACGAGTGGCGAGCTTCGCGCTCATCAACTTGTCGCCATCGATCGCGCCGGAAAAATGCAACAGCGTGTCGATCACCGTATTACCGGTCACGAAGATGGTGTTCGCAGCCTTTCCTTCGGCGATGAGATTGTCGCGCGCCTGAATGGTCGGCGCGAAATGCCATGTCGCGATATCGCCGGCAATCTTGCGGTTCAGCTCCTCCGGAAAGGGAGAGTTGATATCGTGGCTGCGCAATCCTGCCTCGATATGGGCGACCGGGATGCGCTTGTAGAAGGCAGCCAGAGCCGCAGTCATCGCCGTGGTCGTGTCGCCTTGCACCAGGACGATATCGGGCTTCGCCTTCTCCAGCACTTCGGCCATGCCCAGCAGCACGCGCGAGGTCACGTCGAACAATGTCTGGCCGGGCTGCATGATGTTGAGATCGTGATGCACCGGCAGGCCAGTCAGTTCGATGACCTGGTCGACCATCTCGCGATGCTGGCCGGTGATGCACGTCTCGGTAATAAAACCTGGATGGGCAAGCGCGGCACGCACCACCGGAAAGCATTTGAGCGCCTCCGGCCTCGTGCCGAACACGATCAGCAGTTTTTGCCTGGACGGCAGTTTTGGATGTGAAAGGACGTTCATTGCTGATCCTGGTCGCCGGAAGGCGTCGCGACCTGCTGATTATTCGCCACAAGAGCTATAATAGCGGCAGAAGCCGCCTTCGTGACCTTAAATCTTAATATATGATTAACAGCCAAGCCTGCGTTCTCCCCGGTAACTCTTATGAAAGCCTAACTCGATAGGTATCCTGGCAGAGTAGTCTTGAAAAAGAACATATTCGATTGACTAATATTTTAATTATCGACCACATCGTTGGATCTCGGCGCTGGGAAAATGAGCTTCTGGTGCGGTTGAACGCAGCTGGCCACGTGGTTTCGAGCTGCCGCGCGCCGACGCCTGCGCCGATCGCTCGCGGACTAGATAGTGTGCTGGCGATCGAGAGCCGGCGCTTCGGACCCTCGTTGGCAAGCCCCTCCGACCCGTTGCCGTCTGGCGGTTCCGGTCCAGCCGACCTCGTGATCGATCTCACCGGCACTGCCGCACGACTCGGCACGCCGGTTCTGACGCTCGAATTTTGCGGCCACAGCACCTTCCCCGCTGGTATGACCGAAATGCTGGCAAGCGGGCGATTGCCCGAACTTGCCGTTCGCCTCGATGGCGTCACGATCGCCCGCGGGCGACCGATGCTCAGCGACCGTCTCTGGCTGTCTCGCAGCTGCAACGATCTGCTGGCTGGGGCCATCTCGTTGGTTGCGCAAAGCGCCGCCCGTTTTTCCGCGGGCGAACTTGTGCCAATCGCCGATAGCCCGGCGCCGATCCTGAAGAACAGCGGTTTTATCAGGCACTATCTGCCCTTTTTCTCCAAGGGGTTGGTCGATCGCGCCGTGCAAAAACTCAGACTGGGACGGCGTCCCTTCTATTGGCAGGTTGCCTATCGGCTGATCGAAGGGCCAGGCGTCGCCGAAACCGGGCAACTCGACGGCACGCCATTCACCGTCCTCCCGGACGATGGCCAGCGATTCTACGCCGATCCATTCGTCATCGAGCGCGATGGCCGCCACTATCTGTTTGTCGAGGAATTTCCCTATGCCACCGGTCGCGGCGTGATTTCTGTCGCCGAGCTGGGTGACGACGGCACCTTCGGTGTGCCGAGGGTTGTGTTGGAGGAAGCGCACCATCTGTCGTATCCGCAGGTGTTCGCTCACGCCGGCGAGATTTTCATGATCCCTGAAAGTGGAGCGGCGCGCGAACTCGTGCTCTACCGTGCCGCGCAGTTTCCAGATCGCTGGGTACGCGACACCGTGCTGATGACGGACAAGGATTTCAATGACGCCACGCTGCTCGAATCGGATGGGCGCTTCTGGCTGTTCGGGACGGAGCGGTTCGGTTATGGCAGCGCGTCGGATACGATGACGGTCTATTCCGCGCGCTCGCTGCGCGGGCCGTGGATTGGACATGCGCTCAACCCCGTCGCCGTCGATCACTCGGCCGCTCGACCCGGTGGCGCCTTTATCCGCTGGGGTGACGCCCCGGTGCTGCCGGTACAAAACGGGTCGAGAGCCTATGGCGGCGGCCTGGGGTTGATGCGGCTGGATCGGCTTGGCGATTTCGATGTCCGTTTTGCGCCGCCCCACCCGATCGGCCCGGGGCCGGCATGGGCCCGCGCCGGCATTCACACGCTTAACCGCGCCGGCAATGTCGAGGTTGTGGATAGCGCCGGCTGACGCGTCTGGAGCCTGCCTTATCCAAGCCGATCCAGTTTCGGCTCGGATGCAACAGCGGTCGAAGATGTGCTCTTCGGCTGATTTCTATACGGCACGTTTCTATAGGCGAGCAGCAACACCACGATAGTCGTGATATCCGGCGCTTTTGACGAGAGCGCGTTGTTCGACAGCGCAGCAAGCAGGAACGTCATGGTGCCGATCCATGCCGGCAGCGGCGCCGCGCGCAGCAGCCGAAAAATGAACCAGAATACCAGCACGATAAAGAGCACGGCTATCGGCAAGCCGAAGAGCATGATGATGACCACCGGCGCGCTCTCGATATAGGGCAGATGCAGCTTCTCGTTGACGATCGCCAGGAGGGCGTCGACGTTCATGCCAAACAGGATGTCTTTCCAGCTAACAAGTCCGAATATCTGGTAGATCGTCACCCGCGCCATGAAATTCTCGTCAAAGATCGTGTTGCCGAATCGATTCAGCAGCCCGCCCGAAAACAGTATGGCCACCAGCGCTGCGCCGCCCGCCAGGGCGAACAGCAGCACGACGGACTTGGCCTGCCGCTGGTGCTTTAGCGTCAGGCGCGGCCAAGGCACGAACATCAGCAGAATGAGGGTTTCTCCGGCAGCGAGCATCAGGGCGGCGCGGGCGCCTGACGCAGCACAACCGACGAGCAACACGAGAATCGATGCCACCCGCACCCATATGCGCCAGCGCGTCAGCGGTACGAATCCGATGGCTGTGGCGCAGAGCGCGCCTAGTGCCAGCGGGTGCGCCGATAGGCCGATTGGCCTGAATTGCAGTTCGTTGAGACCGTAAGGCATAAATCGATGTTGAGTCACCGCTTCGATCGTGCCGAGCACAGCGCTGAGGATCACCATTCCAAGCACTACGTCGCCCAACGCCCGCCGCACTTCCGCGTTCAAGGCCAGCATCAAAAGGCCTGCGGCGCCCGCCACCAGATAAGTATCGATGATGAACCCGGAGGAGCCCGCACGGCCGGTGATGAACAGATACGGCACCAGCGCGAACATCAGCGCAGAATAGAGCATTAAAGCCTTGAATATTCCAATTTCGTCGCCCTGCAGCAGGAACGGTCGGCTGAAAAGAACGATAGGAAGCAGCAGAAAGATAGCATAGGTGCCGAAATGCAGTTTCTCGTAGAATGAGCCACCGTCGGCCGTATAGTCGACGACCATGTTCATAATCTGCGGTGACACCGTGAGGCGGAGTAGGAACGCAAACGCCGCGCATAGGAAGAACAGAACCGACAGCGCGTTCTGACGGCGCGCCTGGCTGGACATCAATCGTTCCGAAGCGGCAGCGGGATAGCTCATGTCCGATCCAAGTGGCGGTATTCAAACGGCATTCTGACCAACGAGATCCATTCAAGGGATCGCCGAACGGCCGCGGCGCGTGAATAGGCAAAATATGCCAACTTGGAAAATGAGATGTTAACGATCTTTCTGTAGTGCTGGCCCGCATAGCGAATAACCAGAGTTAGCACCATGTCCGCCGCTTCCGACACACCCCTTCCCTCTGTGGCGGATTCCGACATCAGCGCACTCGAGCGGATCGCCAATGCGCGGCGCGCCAGCAGGGCAAGGCTGCAACAGGATGCCCCAGTCATGGCACGCACCTCCGCCCCTGTCACTCCGCACACGCCCGAGCCTGTCCCGACGGTGACGCTTGATAAGATCGGCGATTTCCTTGAGCTCGATTTTCGACGCCTGTTTGTCTGGCTGCGTGCCGGGCTCGCCGTGGCCTGCATGCTGGCAGTGGCCGGCGGCGTTATCGGCGCCGCCTATGGGCTGCTGAGCAAACAGCGTTATACCGTTGCAACGGAAATCCTCATCAATCCTGCCAATTTGCAGGTTGTGGAAAACGACCTCTACTCGCAACCGGGCCAGGTCGATAGCCAAATTCTCAACGCGCGCAGCAAGCAGCGCATCTTGACCTCGGGCAACGTGCTTGCACGTGTGGTGGACGAACTCGGTCTAGCCAACGATCCGGAGTTTTTCGACCCGGACCAGAGTGCCTCCACGTCTGGTGTTGGAGCGAGTGGCGGCAAGTCCGATCCGAAGCTTGTCGCCCAGAAGAGCCTGGCTGAGCGGGTCGATGTGACTGCAGATGAAACGTCGTTCGTCACGACCCTCTCGGTATCGGCGGAAACCACCAGCAAGGCGATCCTGATCTCGCAAGCCATAGTGAAGGCTTTCCAGGAAGAACTGGCCAAGGCCGAAGCTGCTGGTGCCAGCCGTGCCGCAGCTGCTCTTGACGGCCGGCTCGGCCAACTCAAGCGCGACGTGCAAGCGGCCGAAGAGAAGGTCGAGAGCTACAGGCGCAGCCACAACCTGTCCTCCAGCAATGGCCAGCTCGTCAGTTCGCAGACGATGACGCAGCTCAATAGCGAAATTGGAGAGGCGCAATCGCGCGTCATCGCTGCGCAGGCAAGTTACGACGCCTTGATTGCCTCTGGTGTCAATGGAGCCAATCCTGACCCCGCGGATTCGGCAGCACTCGCAGCGCTGCGCGACAAGGCAAACGGCCTGCGGCAGCAAATCGATTCACAATCCATGACCTTTGGTCCGCGCCACCCGACGATTGTCAGGCTCAGGACAGAATTCGAAACCGTCAGTTCTCAACTTAGGGCAGAGTTCGCCCGCACGGTCGGCACGGCAAAAGCCAACCTGGATAAGGCCAACGCCTCATTGGCTTCCCTCAGCGCCAAGATGAACGATCTGAAGAGCAATGTTTTCACGGACAGCGAGTCCCAGGTCGCCCTACGTGAGCTTGAACGGGACGCCGCCTCAAGGAGGACTATCTATGAAAGCTTCCTGTCTCGCGCGCGCCAAATCACCGAGCGCGAGCAGATCGACACCACGAACGTGCAGGTGATTTCCACCGCAGTGCCGCCAAACGGGCGCTCGTGGCCGCCCCGCACCCCCCTGATGGCAGGCCTGGGAGCTTTCGCTGGCTTTGCTCTAGGCATGCTGCTCGCCTTAGCCATGGGCATCGTGCGCGACATGCGCCAGCCGCCGAACCGACCAGGCATTGGCGTCAGCCAAGCCTGAATCCAGGCATGGCGAAGCGCATTGTTTTTCATATTGCCAGCCTCAGGGGCGGCGGCGCCGAGCGTGTCTTCGTCCTCATGGCAAACGAATTGGCGTCGCGTGGGCACGATGTCACACTCTTTACCTGGAACGCGGAAGGACCTAACGCCGCGCTGTGCTCCCCCGCCGTGCACCTGGTCGATTTCGACCTTCCTATCCGGGGCGAGGGCTACGGCAAGTGGGAGACGCTGAAAGGTATCGTGCGAAGCGCACGTTTGTTCAACCGCCTTGGTCCCCATGCGGTCTATAGCGCCCCGGAATTTGCCAATCTGGTCGTGACGCTGGCGCTTCTCCTGGCGCGAAGCCGAGCGAGGTTCTTTCCGAGCTTCCACGCGGCAGCCTCACTGCCTTCCGGCAGCCTCGGCGCGAGAATAGCGGTCTGGCTTTCCGCGCTGGTTGCAGCGCGCGCAACCAAAGCCATCGCCGTCTCAGTGGGCGTCGGCCGCGATATTGCGGCCCGCGGCTTCCCCAAATCCAAGGTTGTCGTCATCAACAACCCGCTGCCGCCGGCTGCGGCGCCCCAGGAAGATTCCTATGCCTGGCAGGCAAAGCTGGCGGCGATGGGCGATGGCCCGGTCATCGCCACCGCTGGGCGCCTGGTGCCGGTCAAGGATCATCGGACTTTGCTGCAGGCCTTCGCTATCCTGCGCGCCGGCCGCCGCGTTCGACTTGCCATCTTCGGTGAAGGTCCACTGGCCGACGAGTTGCGCGCTTATGCCCAAGAACTCGGCATAGGCGCGGATGTGCTCTTTGCTGGCTACGTCAATGATCCCGCGGCCTGTTATGCCGCAGCCGATCTGTTCGTTCTTTCCTCGACGAGCGAGGGCTTTGGCAATGTGCTGGTCGAGGCCATGGCTGCAGGTGTCCCCGTAGTCTCCACGGATGCGCCGCATGGCCCGCGCGAGATTCTGGATGACGGGCGTTTCGGCGCCTTGGTGCCGGTCGGCGATGCCGCGGCGCTGGCTAAGGCGATGGCCGAAATGCTGGACCACCCCACTTCTGCTGCCCTCCTGAAGAGCAGGGCAGCGGATTTCGAAGTTGAAAAGATCGGCGATCTATACGAAGCGCTGCTCTAGCCAGGAATTTCGCTGACGCTCTTTGATGCAGGTCAATGCCGGCATCGCCATTCGTGTCGACCGGTCAGCATCGGTGCATCGCCGTTGGCCGGCACAGGCCCGAGCAGGAAGGGTGTCAGACGCATCGGAATCTGATAACAGCCGATGAAAGAGGAGCAGCGGATCGGTCACCGCGACGGGAAACGCGGTCGCTAGCCGCATGGCGATTCTTTCTAACGGAGTATTTGAATGAGACATGTGTGGCGTTGGTTCGGCCCAGTCGACAAGGTGACGATCGCGGACGCGCGTCAGGCTGGTGCGCAAGGCATCGTCTCAGCCCTTCACCACGTTCCTTACGGCGCCGTCTGGCTGCCCGCCGAAATCCAAAACCGCCAGCGCGAAGTCGCATCTTTGCCGGATGGAAGCGCAAGCGATCTGAACTGGGAGATCGTCGAGAGCCTGCCGGTTTCCGAAGCGATCAAGACGCAGGTCGGCGAGTGGCGCAGCCATATAGCCAACTACAGGACATCGCTGGAAAACTTGGCGCAGGCCGGCATTTCGGTCATCTGCTACAATTTCATGCCCGTGCTCGACTGGACCCGCACCGACCTCACCTGGCGCCTGCCGCATGGCGGCACCACCATGCGCTTCAATCTGGTCGACTTCGCCGCATTCGACATCCATATCCTGAAACGCCAAGGGGCGCTCGGCGATTACACGCCGGAGATCGCCTCCGAGGCGGAGCGGCGACACGCGCAGATGGATGATTTTGCACGCAAGGTTCTGGCAAGAAGCGTCAATTCCGGTCTGCCCGGCTCGACCGAAGGCACGTCTCTCGACGGTCTCGCGGCTCAACTGTCAAATTATGACCGCATCGACGCAACAACCCTGCGCCGGCATTTCGTCGATTTCCTGTCGGAGGTCGTGCCTATGGCCGAACGCCTCGGCCTGCGTCTCTGCTGCCACCCTGATGATCCGCCGTTTCCGCTGCTGGGCCTGCCGCGCGTCATGTCGACCGAGGCCGACTATCGGTACATTCTGGACGCAGTCGACAGCCCGGCCAACGGGGCGACACTGTGCACGGGATCACTCGGTGCAAGACCGGATAATGATCTGCCCGGCATGATCGAGCGGATTGGGCCAAAAATCCACTTCGCGCATCTGCGCAATGTGCGCAAGGAAGCGCCCGGCATCCCCTGCTCGTTCCACGAGGATGAGCATCTTGCCGGCGACACCGACATGGTGGCGGTGGTGGCCGCGCTACTCCACGAGGAAGCGCGGCGCAAGAAGGAAGGGCGCCCGGACGCCGTCATCCCAATGCGCCCCGACCATGGCCAGGATATCCTCGACGACCTGACGCGTGGGGCCCAGCCCGGCTATCCGGCCATCGGTCGGCTAAAAGGATTGGCCGAACTCCGCGGCGTCGAACATGCCATTCGCAAGTCGACATCGGGCGAGCGGATATCCACTTCCACCCCCGCCTGATGAGTGCGGAGAGAGCACTAGAATAGACCAGGAGGAAAGGGCCCAGAGAGGTCCGCGCCCGGTATTCGCTAAGCGCGGAGCCATCAGACTTCGACCATTGGACATCCCGCAACGGGCCTCCGATTGTGCATAATCGCAGTTTGCGGTTTGAGTCCGATTGCAATCGGCTAGCGTGCGCTAGTTATTGCTCCATCCAGCCGGTGTTGAAAGGAACTCTAGGCAGCGGTTGGGAATTCATACCCTGGGAGGAAATCACGATGAGAAAGTTCGCCGCCGCTCTGGCCGCAGCCGCAGCCGCAGCCGTCACGCTCTATTCGTTCGTCGCGGGCGCGCAAACCTATCCCGAACGCACCATCACCGTTGTGGTGCCGTTTTCGGCCGGCGGCCCGACCGACACGGTCACGCGCCTCGTCGCGGAAGCCATGTCGAAGGATCTCGGTCAGCAGATCATCGTCGAGAATGTAGGCGGCGCCGGCGGCACACTGGGCGCCGGTCGCGTCGCGCAAGCCGATCCCGACGGCTATACGCTGCTCCTCCATCACATCGGCATGGCGACAAGCGCGACGCTATACAGAAAGCTCGCATACGACACGTTAAACGGCTTCGAGTATGTCGGCCTCGTCACCGAGGTGCCGATGACCATCGTCGGCCGCAAGGACCTCGAGCCGACGGATCTGAAAGGGCTGGTCGACTACGCCAAGGCCAACAAGGATACCGTCACCGTCGCCAATGCCGGCATAGGTGCGGCCTCGCATCTGTGCGGCATGCTGTTCATGAGCGCGATCGGCACGCCGCTGGTCACCGTACCCTACAAGGGCACCGGCCCGGCCATGACCGATCTTCTCGGTGGCCAGGTCGACATCATGTGCGACCAGACGACCAACACCACCAAGCAGATCCAGGGCGGCACGATCAAGGCCTACGCCGTCACCTCGCCGCAACGCCTCGATGTGTTGCCCGATCTGCCGACGACGACGGAAGCCGGTCTCCCGGAAGTGCAGGTCGGCATCTGGCACGGCCTCTACGCGCCCAAGGGCACGCCGGCCGACGTCACCGAGCGCCTGTCGAAGTCGCTTCAGGTCGCGCTGAAGGACCCGAATGTCGCCGCCCGCTTCGCCGAGCTCGGCACCAAGCCGTCGTCCGACGCAGATGCGACGCCGGCGGCGCTGAAGGCCAAGCTGGAAAGCGAGATCGCGCGCTGGAAGCCGATCATCGAAGCCGCCGGCCAGTACGCCGACTAAGGTTTTGAACGGGGCGCCACTAGCGCCCCGTTTTCGCTTCGGCCGCGTTTTCGCACTGCATCGGCGCGCCCGCGGCGCGGGCCTGGGAGGACGTCATGAAACCTTTCACGATCGACACGACCAACGGCATATGCGCCGCGCTGTTCATCTTTCTTGGCGGATTTTTCGCTCTGCAGTCGCTCGGCCTCGAAATCGGCACCGCCTTCCGCATGGGACCGGGCTATTTCCCTCTGGTCCTGGCGATCGTGCTGATCCTGCTTGGCGCCGTCATACTCGTCGAAGCGGTGCGCTTCGAGAGCGAGCCGATCGGGCATATAGCCTGGCGCGGCATGCTGTTCATCCTCCCTGCCCCGATCTTCTTCGGCCTGACCGTGCGCGGCATCGGCTTCATCCCCTCGATCTTCCTGACGGCGCTGATCGCATCCTTTGCCAGCGGCCGCATGAGGCCGCTGACCGCGCTCGTGCTCTCCGCTTGCCTGACGCTGTTTGCGTTCCTCGTCTTCAGCTATGCGCTCGGCCTGCCGTTCCGGCGCTTCGGCCCGTGGCTGCCCCCATGGCTGGTATGGTGAGAGGATGAACATGGAACTCCTCGACAACCTCGCGCTCGGCTTTTCGACGGCCACGTCGCTGGCAAACCTCGGTTTCTGCCTGATCGGCGTCCTTCTCGGCACGCTGATCGGCGTCCTGCCCGGTATCGGCGCCACCGCGACCATCGCCATGCTGTTGCCGATCACCTTCCAGATCGGCGACCCGGTTTCCTCCCTGATCATGCTCGCCGGCATCTACTACGGCGCGCAATATGGCGGATCGACCACCGCCATCCTCATCAACATGCCCGGCGAATCCTCGTCAGCCGTCACCGCGATCGACGGCTACCAGATGGCCAAGAACGGCCGCGCCGGGGCGGCACTCGCGATCGCGGCGATAGGCTCGTTCTTTGCCGGCACGGTGTCGACGTTCCTCGTTGCCATCTTCGCTCCGCCGCTGACGGCGATCGCGCTGCAATTCGGCGCGGCCGAGTATTTTTCGCTGATGATCGTCGGTCTCGTCTCGTCCGTCGCGCTCGCCCACGGCTCGATTGTCAAGGCGCTGGCGATGGTCGTGCTCGGCCTGCTGCTCGGCATTGTCGGCACCGACATCTACACCGGCACACCGCGCTTCACGCTTGGCATCCGCGAATATGCCGACGGGCTGAATTTCGTTGCGGTGGCGGTCGGCGTCTTCGGCGTCGCCGAGATACTGCGCAACCTCGAAAACGAGCACGAGCGCTCCGTGATGATCCGAAGCGTCTCCGGCCTTATGCCGACCCGCGAGGACTTTCGGCGTATGGCGGCGCCCATCGTGCGCGGCACGATCATCGGTTCGGCGCTCGGCATCTTGCCGGGAGGCGGCGCGATCCTTGCAGCGTTTGCCTCCTACACGGTCGAAAAGCGCGTATCGAAAAACCCCGGGGAATTCGGCAAGGGCGCCATCGAAGGCGTCGCCGGACCGGAATCGGCCAACAATGCCGGCGCGCAGACCTCCTTCATCCCAATGCTGACGCTCGGCATTCCGGCCAACCCGGTCATGGCGCTGATGATCGGCGCGATGATCATCCAGGGCATCGTGCCCGGTCCCAATGTCGCGATCGAACAGCCGGCGCTATTTTGGGGCATCATCGCCTCGATGTGGATCGGCAATCTGATGCTGATCGTTTTGAACCTGCCACTGATCGGGCTTTGGGTAAAACTCCTGACGATTCCCTATTACGTGCTCTTCCCGATCATCATGGCGTTCTGCTCGATCGGTGTTTACAGCGTCAACACCAACATCTACGACCTCTACGCCGTCGCCTTCTTCGGCTTCCTTGGCTACCTCCTGACCAAGCTACGCTGCGAGCCCGCGCCGCTGCTGCTCGGCTTCGTGCTTGGCCCGCTGCTCGAGGAAAACCTGCGCCGCGCCATGATTCTCGCGCGCGGCGACCCGAGCACCTTCCTCACCAGGCCGATCAGCGCCGGCCTGCTCTTCATCGCGCTCGCCGTGCTCGTCATCGTCTTCCTGCCGGCGGTCAAGAAGAAGCGCGAAGAGGTGTTCGTGGAGGAGAATTAGCGAACGTCACGCGGCTGCCTGTCCACGGACGCGGCCGCCGATGCGGCCCCCGGTTTCCGAATCGAACAGAAAGACGGCGGTGTCCTGGAAGGTGATGCCGATCGGCTCATCCATGTCGTAGTGCGCCGATTTATCGGCCTTGACGGTTACGGTGGCCCCACCGAATTGGCAGGTGATCAAGGTATAATCGCCGATCAGTTCCACAGCGTAGACCCGTGCCGCAATCTTGCCCTCCGATGGGCCCGTGACCCGGCAATCCTCGGGCCGAAGGCCGGCAGTGACCTTTTTCCGGCTCTCGGCAACGCTGGTCGCAAATCGTCCTTCCGCACACACGAAGGTACCCTCGACCAGCTCGCCATGGAGAAAATTCATCGGCGGTGAGCCGATGAAGCCAGCGACGAACAGGTTCGCCGGATCGTCGTAGATCTGTCGAGGTGTCGCGATCTGCTGCACGACGCCACGGTTCATGATGGCAACACGGTGAGCCAAGGTCATGGCCTCGATCTGATCGTGGGTGACGTAGATCGTCGTCACGCCCAGATCGGCCTGCAGGCGCTTCAGCTCCGAGCGCATGTGGCCGCGCAGCTTGGCGTCGAGATTGGAGAGCGGCTCGTCCATCAGGAAGACGCTCGGCCGCCGCACCATGGCGCGGGCAAGCGCGATGCGCTGCCGCTGACCGCCGGAAAGCTGCCGTGGATAGCGGTCGAGGAACTCCTCAAGGTGGACCTTGACGGCGGCGCCGCGGACGGAGGCGTCGCGCTCTGTACGCGGCACGCCCCGCAGCTTCAGCGGATATGCGATGTTCTCCGCAACCGTCATATGCGGATAGAGCGCGTAGGACTGGAACACCATCGCCACGTCGCGATACTTGGGCAGCACATGGGTGACGTCGCGGTCGCCGATGAGGACGCGGCCGGAACTCACCGATTCAAGCCCGGCGACCATGCGCAGCGCCGTCGTCTTGCCGCAGCCCGAGGGGCCGAGCAGCACCAGGAACTCGCCGTCCTGGATCTCCAGGTCGAGCCCTTTGACCACCTCGACCGCGCCGAAGGACTTGTAGATATCGGACAGTGTGACCCGCATATCGACTAGCCCTTCACTGCGCCGACCAGCAGCCCGCGCGCAATGTGCTTCTGCAGGATGCTCGAGATGACGATCACGGGGGCGATCATCACGGTGATCAAGACCGACATGTTCCACCATTGCGGCCCGCGCGTCGTGTTCTGTGCCGATACCAGCACCGGCATCGTCTGCGCGTCGGCATTGGAAAGGAAGAGGGCCAGCAGATACTCGTTCCAGGCAAGGATCAGCACCAGCAGAAAGGTCGCGACCAAGCCGGATCGCACCAGCGGCAGCGCGATGGTGAAGAAAACGCGGAACTTGGAGGCCCCGTCTATCTGTGCGCTCTCCTCAAGGTCGAGCGGGATGCCGGCGAAAAAATCGCGAGTCAGCCACACGACGATCGGCAGGTTGATGGCGGTGTAGGTGGCGATCAGCGCCACCTGTGTGTCAAGCAGGCGCATCTGCTGGAACATAACGTAGATCGGCAACACAGCGACGATCGGCGGCATGATGCGGTTGGAGATGATCCAGAATTCAATGTCGTTGTTGCCGACGGCAAGCCTCGTGCGTCCAACGAGCGTGAACAGCGCGATGATGAAGAGAGCGGCCGCCACGGCAACGGCGATCTCCCACTGCACGCCGAAAGTGGCCACCGCGACGATGATTGCGGTGAGGAGGATCAAGAAGAGCGCAACGGCCGCGAGCTTCACCTGGAAGCGGATACGCACGAGCGCGTAGGCCGCCAGCGAGCCGATCAGGACTGCGAGCAGCGTGCTGGCCACCGCGACAACGACCGAATTCATGTAAGGGCGCAGCGTGTAATTCTGCACGAGCATGAAGTCCCATGCCTGCAGCGAGGGGGCAAAGTCGACGAACGGGAGATAGAACGGCCCATTGTCGACCTCCCCCGGCCCCTTGAAGGACGTGATGAACACCCAGTAGAGAGGAATCACCACAACGAGCGTCCACAGGAACAGCAGCGCATAGGTCACGACCCTGGCGACCGGCGCCTGGCTGTCGATCGAGGCCGGCTCGAACAGCCGGCGCGCCAGTGAGCGCGGCTCGGCGCTCATGCTTCGAACCGGCGCGCAGGCCGGACCACAAAATTGAAGAACGAGACGCATACGATGGTCGAGATGAAGAGAAGCATGTAGCCGACAGCGGCCGAGCCGCCGAGATCCTGGGTGCGCCAGGAAATGAAGGAATGGAGCGTCATCGATTCCGTCGCCAGGCCGGGGCCACCGCCGGTGAGCACGTTCGGCAGGTCGATGATCTTGAAAGCCTCGATGAGCCGGATCAGCACCACGGTAGCGGCAATCGGCGCGATTGCTGGCCAGGTAATGTCGCGAAAGATCTGGAAGCCGTTGGCTCCGTCGAGCCGCGCCGCCTCGACCTGGTCGCGCGGCTGGTTCTCAACGGCCGCCAGCAGCACGATGAACATGAACGGCGTCCACTGCCAGGTATCGCCGACCAACACCATCAGCCGCGCCGACCAGGCCTCTGTGGCCCACGACCACTCGCTGATGCCGAAAGCGCGCACGATCGGGGCGAAGGGGCCCTTCTGCATGTCGGCGAGCATGCGAAACGTGTAGGCGATGCCGACCGGGGTCACCATCAGCGGGATGAAGAAGAGGACGCGAAAGAAATTCCTGCCGCGAATTGGCTGGCCGCAGAGGAGCGCGAGGCCCAGCCCCAGTGCGAACTGCACGGACACACCGACGAACACGTAGAGAAGCGTGTTGACGACAGTTCCCGGCACGCCGCCCGGTGCCATGGTGGCCAGCGCGAGAACCGCCAGGCCCATAGCCATTGCCGTCGCGAGAAGGCGACCAATCACGCCGGCGATGGTCGGCCTGCCACGCCAGAGATAGCGGGCGAGAAGAAAAAGCAGCCCTGCCGCGACCAACGCCAGCAAAGCGGATTGGACAAAACCGAACGTGCCGAATTTGCCGAGCAAGTGATACTGCTGCGAGCCGACCAGCAGCTTGCGGAAGTTCACAAGTCCGATGAATTTCAGCGTGAATCCGCCCGGCGCGAGCGCAAAGCGCGAAAGCGCGAGATAGGCCGAGATGATGAGCGGAAAAATCGCGAAGCAGAGAAGCACGACGACGGCTGGCAGCACCATGATCCGGCCCGAGTGACCGTCCAGCCATTCGGCCCAGCTGCGGCGGTCGGCAGCTTCTGGCATAGTGTCGGTTGCGGTCATCATAACCCGGGAATGTGGGGCAGGCATGAGACCCGGCGCGGACCGATGCCACGCCGGGTCGATTGCTTGGCCACCTATTTGGCGCCGATAGTCGCCTTGTAAAGTTCGAGCTGCTTGTCTTTGCCAATCTCGTCGTTCAGCTCATTCCAGCCTTCCTCGACCGCCGAAACCGTCGCTTCCTTGTCGATTTCGCCGGCAAGGAAGCGCGAGACCGCTTCGTCGAGCACGACCTGCTGGTATTTCTGATTTTGTGGAATGCGCAGGTCGAGGATCATGTTCGGGCTGCTCATGCTGTCGTTGATCGCGCCCAGGTACACTTTGGCCTCCTCCTCGCTCATGTTGGCCTTCTTCCAAAGGTCGCTGTAGCTCAGCTGCGAGGTGCGATACGGGTTGAAGCCGGTGCCGCCGACGGTCACGTCGGCGTTCGACTGTGCCGGCTGCGTCATGAACGAGAAGTAGGCGTAGGCGGCGTCCTTTACCTTCGGATCGGCCGCCGCGTTGATGCCGCCGCCCCAGCCGCCAAAAGCTGCGAAGGGTGCATGGTTCACGCCGTCGATCGCGTGCGGGCAGTTTTCTGCCGTGCAGGCCTCGAGCTTGCCAGTGTCCCAGTTCAAGACCTCCTTGGATCCGGGCATGATCGCCGCGCCCCATTTGCCCATCACCTTGGACTGGGCCGGATCGATCGAGATCGTGCCTACATCACCCCAGTCGAGGTTTAGCGCGCAGCGGCCGGAAGCGAAGAGCGGCCTTGTATCGCTGACATCGAGGTTCAGCTCGTCCGGCGGGCCGTATTTGGTCGATTCAGACAGGAAGTCGAGCGCCTTGCGGAAGGCGTCGTTGTTGACGAGCGGCGTCATGTCCTTGGTGTTGAAGAAGGTGCCCTGGCTGGTTCCCTTGGACTGGGTCATCGAGCCGACCACATCGGTGACGAACCAATAGCTCTGCGCGTTGCGCTTCTTGGCGATGCACGAGCCGAAATCCGGAGTGCCATCGCCGCTCATGTCCTTGCCGTGCGTGGCCTTGGCGACCTCGAGATACTCGTCCCAGGTCTTCGGCACCGCCAGGCCGGCGGCTTCCAGCACGTCCTTGCGGTAGTACATCATGTGGAAGTCGCCATCGAGCGTGATCATGTAGGTCTTGCCGCTGTACTTCTCGGAGAAGTCCCGGAAGAACGCGCCCACATCGTCCTGCTGGATGTCCTTGTCGGCCTCGACCCGCGGCGTCAAGTCCTCGAGGTAGCCGCCGGCAATATAGTCGACCATCCATTGCGGGGCGAACACTCCGGCGTCGACCGAATTGGTGCCGCTCGCCCAGTCGGTGAGAATCTTTTGATAGAGATCCGAGAAGGGCACCGCGATGACATTGATCTTGGCGCCGGTGAGCGCTTCGAACTCGGGCGCGCGCCTCTGTAGCGGCTCCTGAATCGCCCCGGTCTGCGTAATGACGTTCACGGTAACTCCCGCAAACGGCTTGTCCTGCGCGAAGGCAGGTGCGCCAACCAGCGCGGCAAAGGCCGAAACGCCGGCCAGAAAGGCCCCAATTCTCATCAGACTTCCTCCCATATTGACCGGGACCTGTTCCTGCGGACCAAGCCGACGGCATCTCCCCGTCGGTTGCCGTCGCCAGAGCACGGCACCAACGCTCCTCAAGTACAATATCGGCATCACGCAGCGAGTCCAGTGCCTTGCCGCAACGGAAGATGAGGTGCCCAGCCGGGCTTCCCAGCTGATGCATGTCGCTCAAAAGCATGCCCTCGGGCGTGCCCGGGGTGCGCAGTCATTGCAAGTTGGTGTGGCGGTACAACATCAGCTTGTGCGCGTCGGGTATCTGCTGCGCCAGGCCGAGCACAACGCTGTCGAGCAGGACGAGGCAGGATTGCTCGAACAGGCTGCCGCCAAACTGTTTCGATTCCCCGACAGGGACATGCAGCGTGACATCGGCAATGCCGGCCAGGGTCCCTGCCGGCTCATGCGTCAGCGTAACGACCTTGGCACCCTCCGCCTTGGCGATGCGGGCAAAGCCTGTGCTGACCGGCGTCTCCCCAGAGCCGGAGACGATCAGCAGCGCATCGCCCCTGCGTATCGAGGGCGCCGATACCTCACCGACAAAATGCACCGTTCGGCCAAGATGCATGAGCCGCATCGCGCCCATCTGCGCGACAAGGCCGGAGCGTCCCTGCCCGGAAAAGAACCATCGCTGATCGGGGTCATCGAACGCCTGCACCAGCCTTGCAAAGGCGTCGACGTCGATCCGGCCAAGAAGGTCGGTTATCTCCTGTCCCACGGCCAGCCACGGCCTGGATTGGGCAATCTGTCGCGAATCCATCGTGCTATCTCTTTCGGGCTTGCAGATTCTGTGATGGCGCTGCCGACCACGAGGATTTCGGGCTCGACTGCGATCACCGCTTCCAGCGTGTCGGGGCCGATCCCGCCGGCGAGCGAAACCAGAAAGCCGCGATCGTGCATCTTTTTCACGGCGTCGATATGTGAGGTGGAGGTCTTGCCCGCCAGCCGCGCGTCGGTTGGCGAATGGACCGCGACATAGCCGAAGCTTTCGGGGAAGACAGCATTCAAAGGAAGCAATTCTGCCTTGCCCGTCTCGGTGATGGTGTCGACGATGACCGTCGCGCCGAAGGCGGCGGCACGTCTTCCCACCGCGTCATGCGTGGCGGACGAAGCACACGACAGCACCGTCATGAACGCGGCACCGGCGCCGAATACCATATCGGCCTCGAACTGGCCGCCGTCGACGGTTTTGGTATCAGCCAACACCTTGACGCCAGGGCAGAGCTCGCGCGCCGTGGTGATGGCGGAGAGGCCAAGGCGTTTCAGCAACGGCGTGCCGATCTCGATAATGTCGGCGAACGCCTTCATCTGCGGGAGCAGGGCCAGGTGTTCAGGCTTGTCGAAGGCGACTTGGAGGAGCAAGGCGGTTCTCTCGGATTAAGGCAGCGGGTGCGACGTGAAGACAACGCCCAACCTACTGTCGTGTGCCTCGTAGTCGAAATCTGCCATAATCCAGCAACCTCCGAGCTGGTCCGCATAGGGAGAGCAAATCATACCCTGCAAAGCAAGTGTGGTTCTTGTCGAAAGCAGGAGCGGGCCAGATCAGCGCCGACACCACAGCAAAGCAATATGAGGTAGTCTCTTGACCAGATTGTTTGAGCCGACCGGATGCAAGGTCGATCTGTCGACCGGCGCGATGGGAAATGCAACCGGCAGCTACCAGAAACGCTTCCGCGATCTGGACGGGCTCTACGCGGACGCCGCGGCCTTCGAAGCCATGTGCGCGACATGGGGCGAACGCATCGTCTACGAGGTCTCCGAGTTCCGGCCGACCGAGCAGTCGGGAGACTTGATTTTCGGCGTCACGCGCATGGCGCCCGGCAAGGTCGGCGACGAGTATTTCATGACACGCGGTCACATCCACAAGCAGGCCGACCGGCCCGAGATCTACTATGGCCAGAAGGGCCATGGCCTCATGCTGATGGAATCGCCGGAAGGCGAGATCCGGATCCTGCCCGTCGAAGCCCAGACCGTCTGTTACGCCCCCCCTTTCTGGATCCACCGCTCGATCAATGTTGGGGAAGACGATCTGGTGATGCTGTTCTGCTACCCCGCCGATTCAGGGCAGGACTACGAGATCATCGCAAGATCGGGCGGCATGCGCTCGCGCGTGGTCGCCGGCGATGGAGGCTGGAAGGAAGTCGACAACCCGGATTGGCGACCGCGTGATGCGAAGCTGATCTCCGCCCTCTATGGGCAACAATCCCGCACGGTGCCGGCATGAAGGCTTCCTTCGAGATCACTGCTTCATTTCGCGCTGCTGAAATCCGGGAGGTCGGCAAATGAGCCGCTACCGGCCGGCTACCCAGCCGACGTTCTATTTTATCGGCGTCACGACGACGAGCAGTTCGATCATGCGGGTTTTCCCTGCATGGGCGCGCCACCTCCGGCTGAAGGATGCGCTTCTCAAGGGCATCGACTTTCCACTTCATGCCGATCCGGAGGCCTACCGTGAGGTCGTCTCCTTCATAAAATCCGACCCGCTGTCGCTCGGCGCGCTCGTCACCACGCATAAGATCGATCTCTTCAACGCGGCGCGCGGCCTGTTCGACGTGATCGATCCGCATGCTCGCCTGATGCACGAGACCAGCTGCCTGTCGAAGCGGGGCGGCAAACTCATCTGCCATGCCAAGGATCCGATCTCTTCGGGCCTTGCGATAGATGGTTTCATCCCGGCGGGATACTTCGCGGACACCAGTGCGGAAGTCCTGTCCATGGGCGCCGGCGGATCGACGATTGCGATCACCTGGCACCTGATGCGCAAGCGCGCCGACGTGCCTTCGCGCATCATTGTCACCGACCGTTCGCAGCCGCGTCTCGATGAAATCGAGCGCATCCACAAAGACATGATGTCGACGGTCGAGATCGAATATGTCCTGGCAGACCGGCCCGAGACCAACGATGAGACGTTGGCGGCGCTGAAACCCGGCTCGCTGGTGATCAACGCGACGGGACTTGGCAAGGACGCGCCAGGCTCGCCGATCACCGATGACGGCGTGTTCCCCAAGCGCGGCATTGCCTGGGATCTCAATTATCGCGGCGACCTGATCTTCCTCGACCAGGCAAGGCGGCAGCAGGCCCGACAGCAGTTGCAGATCGAGGACGGTTGGACATATTTCCTGCATGGCTGGACGCAAGTGATCGCCGAGGTCTTCGATATCCCGATCCCGGTGTCGGGGCCGGATTTCGACGAGATTTCGCGCATCGCCATCGAAGCGGCGAAAGGGTAATGCCGTGGAATGCATTCTCGCCACGCCGCGCTCGCTCTGACCGATAGACAGAGGATCACATGCTTGCCCATCTCAGGACCGTGTCGAAATGAACGGCGAGCTTTTCCTCGCCATCGATGTCGGCACGGGCAGCGTCCGCGCCGCACTGGTCGATGTCAGCGGCAAGATCCTCGAACTTGCGTCGCGAGAGCACGACCAGATCGTGCCGGAGTTCGGCTGGGCCGAACAGCGGCCGGTTGACTGGTGGGAGGGGGCGCGAACGAGCGTCAAGACGGTGCTGGACCGCGTCGATGGCGCCCGCGAACACATCTCCGCCATCTGCGTCTGCGGGCAGATGCACGGGCTGGTCCTGCTCGACGCGCACGGAGCGCCGACCCGTGAGACCGCACCGCTCTGGAACGACAAGCGCTCCGTTGATCTCGTACGTCGCTTCGAAGAAGAAAATGAGCCGGACAGCTACCTGCCCGAAAGCGGCAACACGCCCACCCCCGCATGGCCGGCCTTCAAACTGCAATGGGTCCGAGACAACGATCCCGCCGCATACGCCCGCAGCGCCGTCGCCATCATGCCGAAGGATTACATCAACTACCGGCTGACCGGCGAGATTGCCATGGATACTGGCGACGCGTCGTGCAGCTTCCTGATGAACCCAGAGCGGCTCGACTGGTCGCCGGTGATGATCGAGCGCATGGGTCTGGACGCCGCCAAGCTGCCGCCGATCCGCAACCCGCTGGATGTCGTCGGCCACGTCACCAAACAGGCGGCGCGCGACACGGGCCTGAAGTCTGGAACCCCCGTGCTGGTCGGCGGTGCCGACTATCCGGTGGCACTGCTCGGTTCAGGCGCTTGTCGGCCGGGAATGGGTTCCGACAGCACCGGCACGGGCGCCATCATCACGGCGATCGCGGAGAAGCCGCTGCTTGACCCGGAGATCTCGAACGTTGCGACGATCGAAGGCAACTGGGCGCAGTTCGTGCTGCTGGAGACTGGCGGCGACGGCATGCGCTGGGCACGTCGCGCCTTCCACGGCAACGCGCTGTCCTATGACGAGATCGTCGCCCGCGCCGCCGAGGCACCTGCCGGTTGCGACGCATTGCTGTTCATGCCCTTTCTCACTGGCGAGCGCCTGGGGCGCCATCGCAATGCCCGCGCACAGTTCTTCGGATTGGGCGCCGCGCATGGCATGGAGCATCTGCACCGCTCGATCCTGGAAGGCATCGCCTTGGCCATGACGCGTCACATCCGCATCATGGAACACGCGTCAAACAAGCCGCTGGAGCGCGTTATCGCCGCCGGCGGCGGGGCGCGCACCGAACTCTGGCTGAAGATCAAGGCGAGTGCCTTCAACATTCCGATCCTGGTTCCGCGGGAGCCCGAATGCGGCATCGTCGGCTGTGCCGCGATGGCCGCGACGGCGACAGGCCGCTTCGCGCGCGTCGAACAGGCGGCCGAGCGTTTCGTGAGCTACGGCGCCGAAATCCTGCCGGACCCCAGATGGGCGGAGACCTACAGGCGCACCCAACCGGTTTTCGACCGGCTCTACCACCACAGCCAGGCGCTCTACGACGACCTCGACGCGCTGGCGGCCGCCACGCAGCCGTGACCCATCTCAGGCCAGCCGAACCCTGCCTGCAGCGACGGACTTGGCAATCACGCACAGCAGTTCGAACATCATCGTTGCCCCCGCCAGCGCCGTCATCCCGCCAAGATCGAACGGCGGTGCCACTTCCACGACATCAGCGCCGACTATGGCCACAGTGTCGAGAAGGCGGACCATTTCCTGCGCTTCGCGGGTGGTGAAGCCGCCAAGCTCAGGGGTGCCGGTGCCGGGCGCCATCGAGGGGTCGATGCAATCGATGTCGAAGGTCACATAGGTGGGACCGCTGCCGACAATGCCGCGTGCCTCTTCCATGACGCTGGCCGCGCCTCGCCGGACAAACTCCTCCATGTAGATGATGCGGATGCCCTGAGCGATCGCCCAATCATGCTCGTTGGGCTCGTAGATGGAACCGCGGATGCCGATCTGGACGACACGTTTGGGATCGAGCAGGCCCTCTTCGATGGCCCGCCGGAAGGGTGTGCCATGCGTGTAGGGATTGTCGCCGAAATAGCGGTCATTGGTATCGGAATGCGCGTCGAAATGGATCATGCCGACTGGCGCATCGCGCGCGACCGCACGCAGCACCGGCAGCGTCGTCAGATGATCGCCGCCGGCAGCAAGTGGAATGGCACCGGCTGCGACAATTGCCGCGATGCCGTCCTCGATGCGCTTCAGACCGTCCAGGAGATTGATCGGATTGACCGAGAGGTCGCCGACATCGGCAATGTTGGCGATGCTGAATGGCTCGGTTCCCGAGACGTGATGGGCCCGCCGCATCAGGCTCGACTGGTTCCGGATCTCGCGCGGACCGTGCCGCGCGCCGGCGCGGTTGGTCGTGCCGCCATCCCACGGTATGCCGACGAGTGCGATGTCCAGCCCCTCGGCACTTGCCACGGCGGGCAGTCTCATGAAGGTCGAAAGCCCGGCGAAGCGGGGAACTGCGGCGGCGTCGACCGGCTGGAAGAAATTGCTGTTCATGTTCTCGTCACCTCAGAAGAATTCACGTTTGACGATGTTGGCGAGCCGCGTCTCGCAGTCGTCGAGCAGCCATCGGCCCTTTTCCGCCGACGAGCCCTCGGTCAACGAAAGGACGCCGGACGGCGGCACGTCCTCGGACGGTCTGGGATAGCGGTCATAAGGCTTGAATTGCGCGGGACCGTCATGCAGCGCCTTGCCGAGATCGACGAGCTCCGGGCGCAGCGCCAGCATCATCGATGTCTCGATCACGCTCGCATGCTCCAGCTCGATGCCGGGGTAGCCGTCGGGGAACACTTTCGCCAGCGTTTCGCCGCGCACCATCTCCCAGTGGTCGACGCGCAGGATCGTCAGGTCCGTCGCACGTTCGCGGCCGATGGCGTCGAGCGCCAGTTCGATGCCTTCGATCGACGGACCAATGTTCTCGTAGTGGCCGTTGAGCACAACGATGCGTCGGACCTTCTGGCGATACAGATCGCAGATCACATCCTTGACCAGAAGCGAGAAAGTCTGTGCCGTGATGTTGATCGTGCCGGGAAAGGCTGGGCCGCCGCCTGACCGGGGCTGCGAGCGGTTGCCGTAGGCGATCGTCGGCGCCACCAGTCCTCCGACCTGCGACGCCACCTTTTCGGCGATAGCGGTCGGGATCACCACATCGACATTCATCGCCATGTGGTGGCCGTGTTGTTCGGTCGCGCCGAGCGGCAGGAAGACGGGAGCGCCGGCGGCGATCCGCTCCTTAGCCTCGGGCCACGACAGCTCAGCCAGGAAAACGCGGTCTTTCATGATCATCTCTTCTCAAAGCATCGCCGCGCCACCATTGGCGCCCAGGCATTGTCCGGTGAAAAAGGTTGCGCCGGGGCCGGCCAGGAACACCACCGCGGCGGCGATTTCATCCGGCCGTCCGATCCGCCTCAGCGGGTGTGTTGTTTCCAGCGCGCGCTGGCTCTCGGTCAGCGCGTCGAAGCCGAGAAGCGGCGTGTCGGTCGGCCCGGGCGCCACGGCGTTGACCAGGATGCGGGGCGCAAGTTCGCGTGCCCAGGAGCGGGTAAGGCCGAGCAACGCCGCCTTTGTCGCACAATAGACTGAAGCGCCCGACCGGCCGAGATAGGCGAGCTCGGAGGCGATATTGATGATGCGTCCGCCATCGGGAAGATGCGGCAGGACTTCCCGCGCCACGATGATCGCGCCCCGCACATTGACGGCGAACATTCGGTCGACATGATCGAGCGAAATCCCGCCAAGCGGTGCTTCCTGCAGGATGCCGGCATTGTTGACGAGGATGTCATAGCCGCCAATCCGGTCCCTGCCCTGCCCGACCGCGGTAATGATGTCGGTTTCGCTGGCGAGGTCGCAGGCAAGAATGGGGAAATCGCCCTCTGACGCCTCGAGATCGAGCCCCAGAACCGTGGCCCCCGCCTCGCGCAAGGCGTGCGCGGTCGCGCGGCCGATACCGCTGGCTGCGCCAGTGACCAGCGCGCGTTTTCCGTGAAGCGGGCTTACCAAGGCACTTCTCCCCTGTCGACACCAAGCGACTGCCCGGTGATGTTGGCTGCAAGTTCCGACGCCAGGAAGAGATAGGTGCCCGCGATGTCAGCCGGCTCCATCAGGCCCGGCAGGGCCTGCGCACCGACGATGCTTTCGAGCAGCGCTGCCTCGCTGACGGCGTCTCTCTCGGCCATGCGGCCGAGCGAGCGCATCGACGCATCCGTGCGAACCCATCCGGGACAGACCGCATTGACGCGGATGCCCCTGGCCCCGAGTTCCTTGGCCCAGGTCTTCGTCAGGCCGATAATGGCGTGCTTGGAGGCGACATAGGCGCCGAACTGCGCCTCGGCAACGCGGCCCCAGATCGATGACGTGTTGACGATCGAACCGCCGGCCTGCATGCGCGGCAGAGCACGCGCCGTGACGAGCGCCGTGCCGATGATATTGATCTCGATGATGCGCCGGAAGGCGGCTTCGACATCGTCGCCGCTGTCGGTGATCGGCGTCATCAGTTCGAGCCCGGCATTGTTGATGAGCACGTCTATGCGAGCGACAGGTTCGAAAGCTGCCGCGACGGCCGAACGATCGGCAATATCGGCTTCCGTGCTGGTGGCGCCCAATTCACGCGCCCGTTCGTGCACAGCCGCTTCGTTGGCGATGAGATGCAGGCTGGCGCCGGCTTGCGCAAAACCCTCAGCGATGCCGAGCCCGATGCCACGGCTGGCCCCGGTGATCACGACCGACTTTCCGGAGAAGGAGAGGCTCATGCGACCACTCCCGTCTCGTTGCGGATCAGATGCAGGACCCTGTTGCGCAACTCGAAGAATTTCTGCGTTTCCCGGATTTCCAGTGGCCGTTGCGGACCCAGCTCGGCCGCCACATCGATGTCGGCCACTACCGAGGCCGGCCGGCGCGAAAACAGGATGATCCGGTCGGCGAGGAACACCGCTTCTTCCACGTCGTGGGTGACGAAGATGACGGTCTTTTCCTCGCGAATCTGGATCTGTCGCAACTCGACCTGAAGGCGCTCGCGCGTCAGCGCGTCGAGCGCACCGAAAGGCTCGTCCATCAACAGCACGTCCGAACCGGCGGCGAGCGTGCGCGCTATGGCCACGCGCTGGCGCATGCCGCCCGAAATCCGGTTCGGATAGGAACCGGCGAAGTCGGCAAGCCCGAACAGTTCAAGATAATGGCGCATCCGCTCGGCTTTCTCGCTCGCGCCAAGGTCCTTCCTGTAGCGCATGCCGAAGGCAATGTTCTTCTCGACAGTCAGCCAGGGAAACGACGAATAGGACTGGAACACCATGCCGCGCCGTCGATCCGGTCCGACAACTTTTTCGCCGCCGAGCACGATCGAGCCCGAGCTAGGTTCGTCGAGGCCGCCGACCATCCGCATCAAGGTTGTCTTGCCGCAACCCGATGGGCCTAGGAAGACCACCAGCGAATTGCGGTCGAGACCAAGATCGGTTTTTCGCACGACATCGACCGGGCCGAAGGACTTGGCCGTATCGACGAACTGAATGTAGCCGCTCGCCATGACCTATCCCTCACAGATACCGGAAGAGCCGGCGGTGAAGCAGGCGAAGCAGCTGGTCGGTGATGAGGCCGATCAGCCCGATGACGACGACGCCTGCCATTACTTCGGGCGTTTTGACGAAGCGGCGCGCCGTCCAGATCACGTAGCCGATGCCGGAATCGGCCGCGACAATCTCGGCGATGATCAAATATGTCCAGCACCAGCCGAGCGTGATCCTGAGATTGTCAATCAGGGTCGGCCCCATCCAGCGCAAGGCGACATCGGTCATCACTTGCCTCGAGCTGGCGCCGACGGTGCGGGCGACCTCGACGAACTCCTGCGGCACCCGCCGCATGTCATCGGCCACGAGAAGCACGAGCTGGAAGAAAGTGCCCAGCCAGAGCAGGAAGATTTTGGTCTCCTCGCCGACGCCGAACCAGATGATGGACAGTGGCACAAGTGCGGGAACCGGAAGATAGCGGATGAAATCGATCATCGGCTCGAGTGCGGCTCCGACAATCCGGTAGCTGCTCATCATGATGCCGATCGGGATGGCCATGGCCGCGGCGAGCAGGAAGGCGATCCACACACGTGTGGTCGAGACCACGACATGCCAGACGAGGTTCTGCTCGGTCAGCATCGTCCACAAGGCGATGACGACGCGGCTTGGTGAGGGGAGGAACTGCGGCGCAATAATGCCCGCGCGTGCCGCCAGCTCCCAACCCGCGACGACCAGGGCGGCCGCCGCAACGCTGACGGCGGATTCCGCCATCGGCGAAGCTCGGCCGCGAAAAACAAACAGACTGCTGAACAAGATCACTATCCCCGGATGCCGGCATGGCATGGCCGCCGGCGGGCGCCGGAA
>NZ_RZTA01000047.1:0-43943 GCF_004023115.1 Mesorhizobium sp. M6A.T.Cr.TU.017.01.1.1 | reverse complement strand
TGAGAGGCGTTACCTTGTCGATAAAGGACTGGGTTAC
Source organism: Mesorhizobium sp. M6A.T.Cr.TU.017.01.1.1 (assembly GCF_004023115.1). Taxonomy (NCBI): domain Bacteria; kingdom Pseudomonadati; phylum Pseudomonadota; class Alphaproteobacteria; order Hyphomicrobiales; family Phyllobacteriaceae; genus Mesorhizobium; species Mesorhizobium sp. M6A.T.Cr.TU.017.01.1.1. The sequence goes on along the minus strand of NZ_RZTA01000047.1, from coordinate 43,906 downwards.
CCCGTTGCTCTCGCCGAGCCAGATCAGGGCCTTCGAGCCATCCGGCAATGCGTTGACCGATGACGCGTATTGAAGATCGACCAGGTTGAAACCAGCGGCCTTGGCCTGGGCGGCTGACGCGCCCCAAGTGTAGTGCATTGTGGCCATGCGAATATCCTCGTCTGATTCGATAGCCCCCGTTCCCCTGCCTACTCGACGGCCCATATTAGCGCCTAATCAATTAGCGACATGCCATTGATAGAATCATTGATCTTCGACGGAGCTGTCATGTGATTTGACTGACGGTCCGCGCCAGAGCATTCACGCTCGCCAAAGAGACAGGCTTCAAGGTGCAGTTTGTCCACCTGTCTCTGTAGGTGACCGCGGGCCCTGGCGCGGTCTCGTTTGCCGCTAGCTCCTTCAGGTCACAAAGAATGAGGCTGCGTTAAGCGACAGATCGGGTGAGAGAGTGGCGAACTGTGTTTGAGACGCACCGCCGATCCCGTCACTGTCGAAGGAGAGCGCTCCAGTCGAACTGTTGTAGATGATGTGGTCGGCGCTATCATCCGCGGCGCTACCCGCAAAGAAAGCGTCGGATGTGAGCGTGCCCAACTTGAGCCCGGCAAAAATCGCGTCGTCGAGGTGGATCTTGTTCTGGGACGGATTGAAGTCGGTAATCCTGTCGACATTGCCGTCACCAAGGGCGCTATTGAAGACAAAAATGTCGTTGCCGCCAAAGCCGCTCAACTTGTCGGCACCGCCGCCGCCGTTGATGACGTTGGCGCCGGCATTGCCCTGGATGGTTTGGGCCAATTCGTTGCCGGTCAGGTTGATTGCCGTGGTGCCGGCGTCCTTCGTGGTGCCAAGGACTTCAATCGAAGAGCCGGCTGAGAGCACATAGCTCACAGAGGTCCACACCCTGTCTTGACCTTGGCCAGAGGACTCGACCACCTCGTCGCCGGCATTATCGGCATAGTAATCGTCGTTGCCGCCAAAGCCGTTCAACTTGTCAGCACCGCCGCCGCCGTTGATGACGTTGGCGCCGGCATTGCCCTGGATGGTTTGGGCCAATTCGTTGCCGGTGAGGTTGATCGCCGTGGTGCCGGCGTCCTCAGTGGTGCCAAGGACTTCAATCGACGAGCCGGCTGAGATCGCATAGTCCACAGCGGTCCACACCCTGTCTTGACCTTGGCCAGCGGACTCGATCACCTTATCGCCGGCACTGTCGACATAGTAATCGTCGTTGCCGCCATCAGGCACGGGAGTAGGAGTAGGCGAAGCAAGGTCGGGCACGGGCGTAGGCGTAGCAACGTCAGGCACGGGCGTAGGCGTAGCGACGTCAGGCACGGGGGTAGGCGGAGCAACGTCAGGCACGGTGGTAGGCGTAGCAAGGTTGTGTTCCCGGAAAACAGCCTGCAGCTCCGGTGAGCTCTCAAGCGCGGTATCGCCTTCCTGTGAACCCCAGGCGTAGGCAAAGTCAAAGGCAGGATTGGGAACCAGCTGTTCCCAGTGGTCCATCATGGTCTCCAACTGATCCGTCGTCGGCATGACATATTTGCCGCCCGTGTTGGTCGTATAATTGCCGCCGCCAAAGGTCTGGTAGACCGGAACGATCGCGCTGGTCGGGATGCCCGACTCCACCGCTGCAGCCACGGTTCTGTCGATCATGTCGTAATCGACCGTTTCTGTGCCGGTGCGCACTGGGTACGGGTCTATTCCGAACAGATCGATATGCGTGTTGTCATAGTTGTAGGTGTTGGAAAAATCCGGATCGGCGGCAGACCCCATGTCCATCGCGGTGATGAAGGTCTTGGCTTCTGGCATACGAGAGTGGATCCAGTCGGATTCGGCTTTCAGATCCTCAGCGTCTACCTGTGTGTGGTATTGGCCGGTGGGATCCGGCTCGTCGACGAGAAAAAACCCAAATACCTTCGGATTGCCAAGGAAGGGGGTGACTTTGTCGATAAAGGACTGAGTTACGCCCTCGCCCTCGTTGAGCCAGACCAAGCCCTTCGTGCCATCCGGCAGCTCGTTGACCTGATCAACGTATTGAACGTCAACCAGATTGAAGCCGGCGCTTGCGACTTCGGTGGCGGATCCACCCGCTGCAAAATGAAGTGCCATTTATATTCCTTTTTCTTAGCGCCCCGCGGTGCCTGCCTACTAGACGGCGTATATTAGCAACAAATCAAATACCCGCACCCTTCTGATAGATTCGTTGATCGCCGACAGGATTGCCGCACGGAAGCGAAAATTCTACTTCTGACTACCGACCGGTTCGAGATCAAAAAAAGCGTTTTTTCATCGCAGTCTCTAAACGCCTATTAAGATAAACTATATTTTCAGCGAATTGACCCTTGGTAAATATTTACGTTAACTCGCCTTCAAAGATACTTTGCTACGAGTGGCGTGGCTTTTAATGTGATTTGGATGGCGCCGAAGCTGGCAGGTCATGACGGTGCCTTGGCGGCGCTGACCCCGCTGAAGTGGCGTGGCAAAAATCGGATTTTTGACTGCCGACAACTAGAGGTCATAAATAGAACGGCAGGCAGAATAGCTCTTCTGCACAATATGCGCACTTGCCTGCGAGCAAATCCGATCACGTTAAGCTAGGTTCTGGGCCAGGCCACGTCCTCTGCTGTCGCAACCAAATTTGTTGTGGACACATTGGGCGGGTGCTCGCCCACAACCGATACAACTGACGTTGCCAACATCGGAGTAGTCGAGTTTGGCTTACCTGCCAGTCGCGGGAAGGCAGCTTCTGCCGAGACGGATGTGGCTGAGATGCGGCTCAACCAGCATACCGAGGCACCCCATGATCAGAACGATGCTCAGACCGGCAAAGCACCGGCCCAGACCGAGGTCTGACAACGGACGGTTATCAGAGCGCAGTATTCGGTTGCCCGCCATGGGCGAATGTGCCCGCAGGATTCCTCAACTTCCACGCGTAAATGACCCCGCCACCCCCTCATTGCGCAGGAGGATATGCGCGTCAAGACGGCCCGCCATACGGCCTCGGTACCACACCTGTGCAGGTCCTTGGTGCGGATTGTCGCGCCAAGCCGGGAGACCTAACGGCCTGAAGCTCGCAACACCTTGATCCAAATGCGGTTTGCCTCATTCAAACAGACGAGGACAGTAGGCAAGCCTGCCCTTACCGTGACTTGGCATCTTACGCGCAGAAGAAGCGAAACCAAGATCATGAAGGCAGAATCAAAAGCCGGCCACTTCCCGCGATTGGGAGACGGCGCATGGTCGGGAGAGGCAGGATGAACCCGCATCTCATGTGCGTGGGAGGCGAGGATCACGCCTTAAGAATTCCGTTCCTGATGTCGCTGCGCGAAAGGGGTTTTCGGGTCACTGCCGTCTCCAGTGGTGCTGAAGCCGCGTTTTTGCGACATGGCATTCCGCATCGCAGCTATGGTTTCGACCGATTTGCCAGCAGTAGCGGGGGATGGGGGGCCATCAGAGCGATTCGAAAATTAATGTCGGAACTGCGACCGGACATTGTCCAAAGTTTCGACACCAAGCCGAACCTGCTGACGCCGCTTGCGGCGCGCGGGAAGGTTCCAGTGATCCGCACGATCAATGGTCTGGGCTGGACATTCTCGTCGCTGGAGCCACGGGCTCTGGCCCTACGTCCAATCTTTTGCGGCCTGCAATGGCTCTCGTCCTTCTGGACGGCTGCGACGGTCTTCCAAAATCAGGACGATCAGGCTTTCTTTGAGCGCTACCGACTAATCCGACGCGGCAGCGGGCGGCTGATCCGCAGTTCTGGAATCGACGTCGATGCGTTCGCCATGGCAAGGCACCTTGCCCCGTCGGCGATGAAAATGCGCGAAGAGTTTGGGCTCCAGTCCGCCGAAGTCGTAATTTTCGTTGGCCGGCTGACCCGCCAGAAGGGCATCCCGACACTCCTCAAAGCAGTTCCACGCATCCTGTCAAAAAGGCCTGATGCACGTTTCGTGCTTGTCGGCCCATGGGAATCTGAGGGGCCCTTTGCCGTCGATAAATCGGATATCGATCAATATGCACCCCATGTCATAGCCTTGGGTCCACGACGCGATGTTCCAGCCCTTCTTGGCATGGCCGATCTGTTCGCCTTTCCGACGCAATATCGGGAAGGGATTCCGCGCGTCTTGCTCGAGGCAGGACTGGCGGGATTGCCTATCGTCGCCTCAAGGATGCCTGGCTGCAATGACGTGGTTGAGGACGGATGGAACGGCTATCTCGTCCCACCGCACGATGCTGATGGGCTTGCGTCTCGAATAATAGACATCTTGTCCGACCGCGGCCGTGGAAAGGTCATGGGCGGTCGTTCCGTCGAACTGGTCCGGGAGCAGTTCGCGCTGCCGCGGGTGGTCGATCAGTATTGCGATCTGTACAAAAATGTCCTTAGCGCCGAATCCCACGGCGGTCTTGCTCGACCGGCGTCCCCGGTCTTGCTCAAAGAAAATGCCGCAAACCGCGAATTGGGTGGAGCGCCCCGATGATCCGGAGCGCGTTGCTGGCCGCCGGCATTTCGATGGGCTATGCGGCGCAGATCAGTGTTCCGGGACTGCACCTTGGATATACCGAATTGTTCCTATCGCTCTGGATCATGCTGTCGATCGGGCGCGTAGTCGTTGGTGGTCGCCTGGAGGCGACGCCGGCCCTGTTCCGTCTTGTGACCTTCTGGCTGATCATGACGTTTGCTCAGGGGGTCGGGGCCCTTGTCGGTTTGCTGACCACGACGGTTCTGGACCTCTCGGGGCCGATTCACGACACAATGGCCTACCTGCTGTTGGCCAGCGTCACCTGCCTGGCCGCTGCGGAGCCCGACGCTGGTCGCCATCTGCGCCGCACTGCCTGGTGGGCGATCGGGATAGTGAGTGCATGCTTTACCTTTCAGCTGGCACTTGGGTGGGGTTGGATCCACCAATCCGGTGTCAATCCCTGGTTCTGGAATCGCTTCACCGGCTGGTCCGAGAATCCGAACCAACTCGCGATCTATTGTGCACTTTTTGGCCCCCTGGCCTTACATCTTGCGACGACCACAAGCAGTCCATGGGGAAGGTTGTTTGGGTTCAGCAGCCTTGTACTGACCGTCTATGTCGGAAGGCTGACAAGGAGTGATGCGTATCTTCTTACAAGCGTCCTGACCTGCCTGATATTTCTAGGGCTGCGGGTTCGGACATGGCTCACGACCGGTGACAAGGTCGGCGTTTCCCGGCAAGTCGCCGTGCTCTTGATGATCGGCTTCCTCCCCCTGGCGATGTCGATGACGCCTTACGTGCTCAAGGACATGAGCAGCGTCGAAAATTTCGCCAAGAGCCTCAGCAAGGGGGGGGGCGGCGAGGAGACCGCCTCAACCGCTACACTTCGCGTCAGGCTCTGGGGTGATGCAGTCTACAAGGGCGTGACGTCAGCGTCACTTGGCCTCGGTCCCGGCCCGCATGTGGCCCGCCCCTCCGTCTACTATCGGCAGTTTCTGCCCGAACCTTTCGAGGCCCACAACACGGTACTCGATCTGTACACTCAAGGTGGTCTGATTGCGATCCTGGCCCTGTTTTGGATCGTCGGCTCGGCCGCCATGTCAGCATGGCGTGCGAAGCTCGACGCGCTTTTTGCGCTGGTGGTGGCGATCATGATTTACGGGTTTCCGCACCTGATCATCCGCCACCCGATCGTTTGGTTTGGGCTGACCCTCTGTCTCGTTGCCGGAACGCCGCGAGCAGCTTCGGTATCTTCTAGAAAAACATCCACGGACTTGGGGTGACGGGATGTGTGGGATCACCGGAATTCTTCTTGCAACCGATGCGGCCAGTGCGAAGCCGCTGAGGGCAATAGCGCAAATGACGACAGCCCTTCGTCATCGTGGGCCTGATGGCTACGGCTTCTGGCGAGATCGGGAAGCCGGCGTTGCCTTCGGCCACAGGCGTTTGGCCATCGTCGACTTGTCGGAAGCAGGACACCAGCCGATGCATTCGGCAACTGGCCGATATGCCATCACCTTTAACGGCGAAATATACAATTTCCACGACCTGCGCCGCGAACTTGAAGGCGCGGGCCATCGTTTCCGCAGCACCTGCGATACCGAGGTCTTGCTGTGCGCGATTGAGAGTTGGGGGCTCGATGCCGCACTCAAGCGCTTCGCCGGCATGTTCGCCTTTGGATTGTGGGACAGGGAGACCAGGACCCTTCATCTCGCCCGCGATCGAATGGGCAAGAAGCCGCTTTACGTTGCTTCAACACGCGACGCGCTCGTTTTTGCCTCCGAGTTGAAGGCGATCAACTGCTTTCCAGGTTTCTGTCAGGAACTCGATCTCGATGTCGCCACGACGATGCTGTCGAGGGGATGGGTACCGGATGACAAGTGCATCTGGCGAGGCGTATTCAAGCTGCCGCCTGGTTCGGTACTGTCCGTAACGGCCGCAAATTTTACCGAGGCGCGCAGTGCCGCGTCGCTTTCGGATCGCATCCGGTACTGGTGGTCGCTGGCCGACACCGCCACGAAGGGTAGGGCGGACCCGATTGTCGGCACCGATGAAGAACTGACGAATGAGCTCGATGTCCTGCTTCGACTTGCCGTTCGGGAGCGCATGATCGCTGACGTCCCGCTGGGAGCCTTCCTGTCGGGGGGGATAGACAGTTCAGCCGTTGTTGCCCTGATGCAAGCGCAGTCGGAGAAGCCGGTGCGCACATTCACCATAGCTTTCGGAGAGTGCGGGTTCGATGAGGCTCCGCACGCTGCGGCGGTCGCCCGACATCTGGGCACCGACCATACCGAACTCCACCTTTCCAGCGCGGCCGCGCAGGAGGTCATTCCAGAACTGCCGCAAATTTGGGACGAACCGTTCGGCGACGAATCGCAGATACCAACTCTGCTCGTGGCGAGGCTCGCTCGCCAGCACGTTACGGTGGCTCTGACGGGCGACGGCGGCGACGAATGCTTCGCCGGCTACGCTCGCCACCTTATGGCGGCTCGAGCGAGACGACTGCATACGCTGCCGTCGCCGCTGCGTCAGACGCTTGCTGCAGGTGTTGGATTGCTTGCTCGTGCAGCCCGTCACGATCTCGTCGGTAAGCTGCCGCTTTCGGTGCATGCCCGGCACGCGCTGCGGAGCGACCGGTTGGATCGCCTGGCTCGGCTGCTCGCAGCGGCAGATGAGAACGAATTGTATCAGCGGCTCAGTGGATCATCGACCGAGAACCTCACCCATCAGAAAACACCCGTATCGGTTCAGGGCGAACCTCCGTTTGATGATCTGCTGTCCCGTCTCTTGTACGATGACATGGTCGGCTACCTGCCTGGCGACATAATGGTGAAGCTGGATCGCGCCAGCATGGCCGCCGGCCTCGAGGGACGATGCCCGCTTCTCGACCATCGCGTTGTCGACTTCGCCTGGCGCCTACCGGCGGACGTAATGGTGCGCCACGGCAAAGGCAAGTGGCTCCTTCGTCAGTTGCTGCATCGGTATGTTCCCGAGCGGCTGATCGATCGTCCGAAGCAAGGTTTCGATGTTCCCATAGCAGTCTGGCTGAGAGGTCCGCTGCGCATCTGGGCCAGCGATGTTCTCACCGACATGCGCCTCTCCGGAGACGGGATATTCGACTTTGCAAAGGTCGAGGCGTGCTGGCGAGATCACTTGGATGGAAGGCAGGATCATTCTCGTGATTTGTGGGCGGCGTTGATGTTCCAGGCTTGGCGCAACGAGGCCCGTAGGGCACCGGCGCCAGCAACGAACCTGCGTCGCGTGTTCGAACTGGCAGGAGTGTAAGATGGAAGGTTCCATAGTCAGCCGCAAGCAACTTCCGCGCGCCACTGAGATGCACGTTGCCGCGCACGAGACCAGGCCGCGCATGAGGCGCCCGCTGCCTGAGCCGATGGACACGCAGGCCCCGATCCATCAGCTACTCACGACCATCGCGAGGAGAAAATGGTTCCTGCTCGCCATGGTAGCCCTGGGCGGTGTTTTGGCCGGGCTTGCGGGTTTGGCAGTTCCCGTCGGGTATGAGGCGAGCACGCAAGTTATTCTCGATGCTCCGAGCAGGAACGGGCCCGCCGGCGCGGAACCCGCCTCGGAGATGCTGGATGCCAGCATTGACGACAATATAACCATGCTGTTGTCGCAAGGAAACCTGCGACGCGTGATGGCAGCGCTGCGCAAGACGGAGGCTGGCAGTACTACTGAACAAGGTGATGCCGGAACTGGAAATTCTCGTCCCAACCCCGCTCGTGGCGACCGGCCGAATTTGCGCTCATTTGCAGACGGTCTGTTGGGCGGAATTTTGCCGCAGAGCAAGCCGGACGCTGCGGATGCGGCTGAACTAAAGGCGTTGCGGAAGGGCATGAGGGTTGGCCAGGAGCTGCGATCGAGAGTCATCAGCATAGGCTTTACCGATCCGGATCCGGCGCGAGCCGCAATGGTAGCTAATACATTCGCCCAATCGTACATCGACGATCTCGCAAAGAGACGTCAGGCAGCGGACAGAGTGGAACTCACCTCGATAGTCGCTGCCCTGCCAGGTGTGCAACGCGATCTGGCAGCAGCGACCGATCGCCTGGAAAAGTATCGGCTGAGCCATGGTGCAATCGACCAAGGTGCTGCGGACAACGCCGCTAAGGAGACGGCTGAACTCAGCCAGCAGATTTCCTTGTCGAAAGCAGATCTCTCCGCCACGGAATCTCGCCTTCGACGTATTCAGGAACTGCGAAAGGAGGGGGCATCGGTCGCCTCGCTCGCTCAAGCCATCGGATCGCCGGTGTTGGCCGAATTGGCGGCTCGCCAGGCCAATGACGCGGCAGATAAAAATCTGCGCGATGCGATCAATCGCGAGATCGAACAAGCCACCGCTCGGATCGCAGCGGAGGCCAGCATCTACCGTGCCCAAATTGCAGCTCTGGAAAGCCGCAAGGATGTGCTCGATGCGGTTGTGGCCGATACCGCGGGCCGGCTGTCCGGGCTGCGTGCGCTGGAGCCGCAGGTCAGTATCTTGACGCAACGATACAACCAGCTTCTGACCCAACAACAGGAATTGATACGGCGCATCGCAACTCCCTCGGCCGGAGTGTCGGTCCTTTCGGCGGCATGGCCGCCGACGAATCCAAAGACCCTGTCGCCGATTTTCCTTATTCCACCCGGTATGGTTGTGTTTGGGCTTCTTGGCGGCGTCTTCGTTGTTATTCGCAACCGCCTCGATCAGACCTTGCGCGGCGAGGCCGAAACTGAAGCAGCGCTCGGGGTTCCATGCTTGGGGCTGATACCACAAGCTCCCACGATGCACGCCAAGCGGCTGAAGCAGCTGGTTTTAGCGCAGCAGAGGTCCAGATACAGCCGCGCCGTGACGTCCCTGCTTATCGCCGCGGCGCCCAAGCAAGCGGGGGATCGCTCGTCGCACGTCATTCTCGTAACGTCCAGCGTCCAGGATGATGGCAAGACCGAGCTTGCATGGAGCCTGGCCTTGGCAGCCACCCGACTGGGGGGACGAGTGCTTTTCCTCGATCTTGACCGTACGGGCGCCCGCCTCACGAACGAATTCCTGGACGAATTCAAGGCTCTCAAGCCTCACTTTTTCTTCGGAGACTATGTGAGTGAACGCTGTGCCTTGCGCGATGCAATCGCGGGAATGCCTGAAATCGGAATCGACTTCATGGCTCTCGCACCCTCGGAGGATCTGCTGGCATTGCTTTCCACGGCCGACAGTTCCCTGTTCACGGATGAGCTGCACTCGATCTACAGCGTCGTCATCATAAATGGACCGGTGGGACTTGGAGGACCGGAGGCCGGGCTTCTGACTGGCTGGGCTGATGCGGTTCTTTTCGCCGTTCGCTGGGGCAGGACGCGACGCAGCATGGCGCGTGGGGTTTTGGAAACGCTTGCGAGCGATGCGTCGGTTTCGGTCCCTGTGGGGAGCGTTCTCACGCAGGTTAATCTCAAGAAGCATGCCAGTTACCAGTTCGGGGACAGTGCTGATCTTTTGCTTGAGGAACCATCATGAGCGTCACAAGCGGACGTCGAAGCAACGACGGTCGCGGAAATCGCGCGGGTATTGCCACGATCGGATTGGACCCATGATCATTGAACTCTTCGGACCGCCTGGATCCGGCAAGAGAACGTTCGCTCACGCCCTTGCCCGGCGACTGCGCGGGGAGGGGTACCAGGTCACGGTCGCCCTCAGTCACCGGCCTCGCGAGAGGGGATCGAGCGTCGATCTCGGAATCTTCCTGGCAATTTTCAGGATCATATCGGCAATATTTTCAACATCAAAAATCCTGCTTTCTCCAAGAGGCAGGATCAAGGATCTTTCAACGTCCCTTTCCATAATAAGAATGATGCCGCCAAAAAAACGAATATGGCGAGCTCGGCTCTGGCAGCACATTTTGAAGCTTTCGCGCCGCTGGGATGAGGCGAAGCAATCCAGAGATGTGGTCATATTCGATCAGGGCTACGTCCAGGCGATCGCGTCGCTGGCAATGTTCAATGGAACCGCAGACAGGGCCGCCCTCGCAAAGGCGCTCAGCCTCGCGCCCGCGGCTGATTTCACGCTCAGAGTTGTTGCGCCACGCGCGATCGTGGAGACACGCTTGCAGCAGCGGATGGAGCATGAAGCGCCTGCCGAACGAATTTTCGAGGCAGATTTTGACACAAACATGCGCGCTTTTGGGGTGTTTCAAAGCATAAATGAAATCCTTGTCGCGTCCGACCGAAAAATCATTCCGATCCAAACTCTCGACGATCAGTCGTCGTTAGAAGGCATTCAATGTGTCGAGCGGAAGATAATCTCGAAAATTGTGGAAGCCGGAGGTGGACCTGCGGCCAAAGCCAGCCAAGACCACGAGACATTCGACGCTGACCCAAGCGACATCGACGATTGTAATCCTGTGAAGACCGCACGAACCTCTGTGGCCTCTCTTGCCGCGGTGGATATAGTTTTGTCTCACAAGAAAGACATGGGCCGGAGCCTCGGCTACGCCAGTATTTTCGCTCTGATGATCTATATCGGCGGTGCTGGGTTGACCAGCTTGGCGCAGTTGTTGATTGCGCGCCTCGTCGGTTCCACCAGCTATGGCATCTATTCCTATGTCCTGGCCTGGACCTCCGTGCTCGGCTATCTTGCAACGCTTGGTTTCAATATTTCCTTACTGCGCTTCGTGTCCACCTATAGGGCAAACGGGCGGCTTGACCTGGCACATGGTGTAGTCAGGTTCGCTCTGCAAAGATCGCTGGCGGCGGCGACACTGTTCGGCATGATCGGCGCCGTTCTGATCTTTTTCTTTTCAGATCCCTCCCACAAGGAACTTGAAATCAGCCAGCTCCTTGGCATGGCCGCGGTCCCCTTGGTCACCGCTTCCGCATTGGGCGCAGCACTTATCCGTGCCTTCGGCGGTGGTGTCTCAGCCCTTTTGCCGGAACGCATCGTGCGCGACGGCCTGTTGTTGATGTTGCTGGGAGTCGCGGCCTTTTCCGGATCATGGACCCTCAACGCACCCTTGGTGATGCAGGCGGTGCTGGCAAGTTCGGGCATCACGGTCGGACTGGTGTTCATCATGGTGGCAAAATTTCAGCCGCCTGGGTTGCGGCACACTCAACCCAGCGACGCGTCGCAAGAGTGGTGGGCGGCGGTTCCACCAATCATGCTCATGGCTGGGCTCGATATTTTCATCAGTCGGGCTGGGGTTATGGTGCTCGGCTGGACAGGTCATATTCGAGACGCAGGAATCTTCGCCTTGGGACTGAACGTCGCGTTGCTTGTGAGTCTTGCCCTCGTGGCCGTCGGCGTGATGTTTTCGCCGGCAGCGGCTGCCCTTCATACCCGAGGCGATCGGAAGGGTCTGCAGCAGTTGTTTTCACGAGCCGCCATACTTTCCGCCGCCGGCGCCATAGCGATGGCTATCCCGCTGGTTGTGATTGTTAAACCTCTCATGAACTGGTTCGGTGACGATTTCAGCACAGGAGCACCCATCGCGCGGGTACTGATCTTCGGGTATGTCTTTGTCGCGCTGTGCGGGCCCCAGCTGAATCTCTTGACCATGACCGGAAACGAATGGGCAGCAGCAGCAGCCATGATCGTTGGCGCGACTGCCGGCATCATAGGCTGTGCGGCAGGAATCGAGCTTTACGGTCCGCTGGGCGCCGCAGTAGGCTTGGCGCTTGCATTGGCCGTTTGGAACGTGGTTATGGCAATCTATATCAGCAAACGACTGAAGATCATGCCTGCGCTGATCTTTGCGCTAGCGTCGTTCAGAGCAAGCGCAGTCGACGGCCGGCAACGGTATTGGTTCATGCGCTGATCGCGCGAGAGTATCGCCACCAACGGATTCGACCCCATGATCATTGAGATCTTCGGACCGCCCGGATCTGGCAAGACAACGTTTGCTCACGATCTTGCCCGGCGACTGCGCAGGGAAGGATACCACGCCGAGGTTGTCCTCAGTTACCAGCCTAGCACCAGGGAAGGAAGGTTCGATCTGGGAATCTTCCTGTTCATTTCCAGAATTCTGGCTGCGGTATTTTCAACTTCAAAAATATTGCTTTCTCCGAGAGGAAGAAGCAATCTTTCGACATCCCTTTTCCATGATCAGAATTCTTCCGCCAAAAAAAACGAATGTGGCGCGCCCGGCTCGGGCAATATATATTGAACCTTTCGCGCTGCTGGGATCAAGCGAAGCAATCTAGAGACGTAATAATATTCGATCAGGGCTATGTCCGAGTGATTGGGTCCCTGGCAATGTTCAACGAAACCGCAGACAATGTCACGCTTGCAAAGGCGCTCAGCCTAGCGCCAGTCGCCGATTTCACGCTCCGAGTTGTGGTGCCACAAACGATCGTGGAGACACGCTTGCTGCAGCGGATGGAGCATGAACCGCCTGCAGAGCGAATTTTCGAGGCAGATCTCGATACGAACCTTCGCGCTTTTGGGGTGTTTCAAACCATAAATGACATTCTCGTGCAATCGAACCGAAAAATAATTCCAATCGAAACGCTCAGCAACCAATCATCGTTAGAGAGCATTCAGTCAGTCGAGCAGAAAATAATCTCGAAGAGCTTGCAGACCGGAGGTGGACCTACGGCCAAACGCGGCCAAGGCCATGAAAGGCTCGACGCTGACGCAAGCGATATTGACCATCGCAGCGATCCGAAGTCCACCCGAGTCTCCGCGGCCTCCACCGCTCCAGCGGATATAGTTTTGCCCTACAACGAAGACATGGGTCGGAGCTTTGGCTACGCTAGCATCTTCGCTCTTTTGATCTATATCGGTGGTGCGGGGTTGACCAGCTTGGGCGCAGCTGTTGATTGCGCTGTAGCCAGGTTTGCTCTGCAAAGATCCCTGGCGGCGGCGACACTGTTCGGCATGATCCGCCGCTTTGACCTTTTTCTTTTCAGATACTGCTCGCAAGGAACTTGAAATCAGTCAAATTCTTGGCATGGCAGCAGTGCAACTGTTGGCCCCCGAGCGTCAGCGGCGGGGTCTCTAACGGGACAACACGTTCAAACCGAATTCGAAGGGCAACTTACTGGAACAGTTCCAAATTCCGGTTGCCTGAATCCTGTTGGATGCCGGCGCCCGGATCCCGAAAAGCGCAAACCGGCTTTCAGGAAAGATCATGGCAAAATAACAAGTTTAGAGTTCCATCCCGATTCTATCGGGATGGAACATGCTCTAGGCGGCAGCCCCTTATGGCAAGACCGAAATGCGCCCCAGAAGAGCCACCAGTTCCGCCTGACGTCTCGTCTCTGTCTTGGCGAAAAGCGAGGCAAGCTGTGAGCGGATCGTTGTGCGGCTGAGGCGCCAACTGCGGGCGATCTCCAACGGCGCATCGCCCTGAGCCAAGCGCAACGCCAAGTGTGTTTCTGCGCTCGTCAAGCCAAACATCCTTTGCAGTGTCTGAGGATTTGGTCCCGATCTGTTCTCACGGTCCAGCAATGCCACGATGCTGGTTCCGTCAGGAGCGATAAGTCCGTTCTCTTTCAGTATCACCGGCCTGTCGCCTCTGCTGCGGATCACCACCCAAGACAGTGAGCCCGGCAGGAAATGAGCCGGAACATTTGCGATCAGCCGCCTTAGAGCTATCGAAAGCCCACCGGCTGTTTCAGCCGCTTCGCCCTGGCGCTCCAGCGTGGTTTGAGCGGCTGCGTTCCATTCGATTACTTTTCTTTCGCGGTTCAGCACGAGATAGCCACAGCCGATGCGATCAAGCATGCCGGTGATGGATTCCAGGCTGCGTCTCCTTGGTTCGTCGACCCCTGCGTCCGCACGATCTGCTGCACGCGCTGAAGGATAAGCATATGAGGGCCGCGCCATCTTCGCCTCAGCGTTATACTTGGCGCCCATCGCAATGTATCGGTTGCCCGCAACAGCATCACTGTGTCTATCGATCAGAGTCATTTTTCCAACCTTCCCCAAGGTTCACTATCCCGAAACAAATTGTCCGGGATTTACAAACAAACTTTTATGTATAGGGCTCACAAAAATGGGCCCTATCTAACTTAAAATTCGATATATTCTGAGGAGTTCTGACCAAGTCATGCTCCCCCGCCCTGATAAAATGCGCGCTGTGATAGTGGTATGGCAATCCGGCAGTCGTACTAGGTTGTACGTTTTTTGCTCTAGTCTCGACGGCCTAGTTAAAAGGTTGTAGCCTATGCCTATGAACTCGCATTCTCGCAGGTGGAATTCGGACCCGTCAGCCAGATTGCTAACTCATATTGCGTCCGCATCGGTACTAGTCGCCACACTGATATTCGAAACAAAAGCGTCAGTATACATTGGGGAAGGCTCGAGTTTTCTAGAGTTTATTCCAGCTATTATTATCATTTCCTATCTTGAAGATCGCGCGCCCGCGCTTGCCGCGACGATCCTGATGGTGGCAGCCGGCCTATGGGCACGGGGTACCCTGCATGGTCAGATCTCCAGCGAAGATTGGGCGCGCGCCATCCTGCTTCTGGTTTCGGGCGGGGTGATTGCCATGACGTTCCATCGGCTGCGCCAGGACTTGCGTGAGCTGCTGGAAATCGCCGAGGTCAGGCTCTCCGCCGTCGAAGCAACCGAGAGCCGCTACCGTTGGGCCTTCGAACGTGCTGCCATGGGATTTGCAAACACCAACGAGGATGGTGAGCTGCTGCAATCCAACAGACGTCTTTGTGAGATGACAGGTTACAAGGAGGAGGAGCTTGCCCATTTGCGGCTCAGGACACTCGTTCATCCGGCCGACCGCGATGCCTTGGCGCAGTTGTTGGCGGGCCTGGGTAACGACAGTGCTTCGTTCGCTTCGGAGGTTCGTCTGACACGAAAGGACGGCACGGCATTCTGGGCTCGGCTAACCCTGTCTTCGTCCATGCCCGATGGGGTGCTCTTAGAGAGCATCTTCGTGGTGGTCGACGATATTTCGGAACGGCGGGCTGCACACGAAGCGCTTCGGGCTCAGAAGGAGTGGCTAGATCTCGCTTTGTCTGCTGGACGCCTGGCCACGTGGCGGATCGACCTTAAAGACGGGATCGTCACCGGCTCGGGCACGTTCTGGGACATTCTCGGGCTGCCCCCAGCGGCTAGCCGCCGCCTCGAGGACCTGACGGCCGTCATCCATCCGGCGGACTGGCCAAAGCTGTTGGCATCGAGAAAGCTCGCATCGGTCACGAACTACGACGTCGAGATTCGCGTCCGACGACCGGACGGCCATATCCGCTGGGTTGCCTTACGCGGAAGGGAAGAGAAATACGATGATCGTCTACAGCGGCTCGGAGTGGCCGCCGACCTGACGGAGCGGCGACAAACCACACTGCTGCGCGCCGCGGCAAAGAAGCGGGAGCGCATTATGCTGGAACAACGTCACAGATTCAGCAACCTGTTCCCAGTGATCACGGCGCTCGTGAACATGGTCGATGTTCCCGAAAACAATGTCGCCAAGTACAAGGAGACGCTCATCGACCGGATTCGTGCGCTCGAAGCAACGCATCTGCTGCTGTCACGCAACGGCAATGCGTCGGGGATGCTCCACGATCTCGTTGTCCAGGAGTTGCAGCCGTATATGGGGACACGCGACATATCGATCAGCGGCCCCTCCGTGGTGATATCAGGCGGCGCTGCCGAGAGCTTTGCGATGATTGTTCACGAGCTGACGACCAATTCCTTGAAACATGGAGCGCTTGGCGATCCAAAAGGCCGGATCGAAGTAAATTGGACGTTCGCATCGGAAGATGCGGGCAGTGACATCGTGTTCAATTGGGTGGAATCGGGGCGGCGGCGGACTTCAAGCGTTGTCCGTCATGGTTTTGGTTCCATGATAATCGGGGTGGATGGGGCGCCGCTTGTCGGTCACTCCCCCAAGCTGGAAATATCGGATCGCGGGCTGCGATATTCGCTACGGCTGTCACGCAAGGAAATCGGCCCCTAACGCATCCGCTCAAAAATCGAAATCGATTTTTGGAAAGCACGATGCGTAGAGCGTCCTTTGCGCGCCCAAAAGGAAGCACGGCGCTCTAATTGATATTGTTGATATTGCTCGTAAGCCAGGTCTTCAGCATCACGGCAGCTTCGGTCCGATTGCGTACGCCAAGCTCACGCAGAACCGCAGCGGCATGGATTTTCGTCGTCGCTTCTGCGATTTCCAGATCGCGCGCGATTTCCTTGTTCGAATACCCTTCCGCCATCAGCTTGAGGACTTCCTTTTGCCTCGAGGTCAGCCTGCCCAGATTGCCGCTGGTGGTACGTCGATGTGGGATCTGCTCAGGGGGCGTAGGTGCGTGAGTTGCTTGCGCTGCACCCGGGCGTGAAAGAAGTGCAGGGACGTAGATGCGGCCCGAGAGAATTTCGTTGACGGCCATAACGACCTCCTCGTCTCTCTGCGACTTAACGATATAGCCGTGAAGTCCGATCGAAAGAGCCGTCAGTATCTCCGAGCGTGAATCGTTCCCGGAAACGATCGCAAATCGTGTATCCGGATAAGCCGACAGAATGCCGCTGAGCACTTCCTGATTGAACAATCCCGGCATGTTCAGGTCCAGGATCGCAAGATCAACGGACGCCTGTTCCGCCAGCAGACTAAGTACGGCATCGAAACACGACGCCTCAAATATCTCTACACCCGGAATGCCTGCGGTCAGTGCCAACCGCAAGCCACGACGATACAAGCCGTGATCGTCGGCGATGACGATTCGATACATTTGAACTACCCCAACGAAACCTGGAATGATTGAACGGTGATGGCCTTAAAGTCTGGCCAACCACTCGTCGATTCACCCAGTCAACACCCGCAGTGCCCCAACACCGCAAGCGTCATTTGCTAATATAATCCTAAATAACGGGAAACGCTCCTCTTATTTTTGAACCCTGCGAACGGAATCGGCTGACCTGTCGAATATCCGTTCTCAACCTCCAAGACCCGCGTCCCAACAGCTCGCTTCGATGCCACCACCACGCAATTGCCGGGTTGCCGTAGATCGTTCCGGCAATTGGTGGATATTTGGCTCATTGCAAGCACTCATTCGGGTTTGCCGGTCTCACGGCCACAAGCCGATCGGCCAAGAACTGACCGCTGAAGCGTGCTCCGAACCTGCCTCTGCGACAGCATGCCAGCCTTCATCGATCAGTGCGGTCATTGAATACCAGAATGTCTGAATCGCTACCATTCGAATGCACGACGACATCCCCCCCGACGGCCTCATACCATCAAGCTGCAAATATCCGGGTCAAGGTCGGCGGGAAGGCTCACCGGTTTTTAAGAGAACAAGAAAGCAACTTTCCGGATGCTGCGGCCGTGACGACAGCGCTGAGTTCGAGTGAACGTGGGAGGATCAGATGAAAGCAGTGATTCAATGTGGTGGAATGGGGACACGTCTTCGCCCCTTCACATCGGTCTTGCCGAAGCCGCTCATGCCGATTGGTGCCCGGCCGGTTCTCGAGATGCTTCTGAAATGGCTGCGACGCAATGGCATCCAAGAAGTCTACATCACAACCGGGTATCTCGGCCATTTGATCCGCACCGTGTGCGGAGATGGCTCGCAGTGGAACCTGAAAATTCGATACACGCAAGAAATGGAGCCGCTTGGCACCATCGGACCGCTTTCTTTGATCAGAGATGAGCTGACAGAGCCGTTCATAGTTCTCAACGGGGATGTCCTCACGGATCTAAGTCTCAGTCGATTTGTGGCAGCCCACCGCAAGCACAACGATCCGGTGACGATCGCCACAGCCTGCCGCCTGATCAAGATGGACTTCGGCGTCATCGATGAAGTCGACAATAGGGTGCAGATCTTTCGCGAGAAGCCGACGCTTTCGCACCTGGTCAGCATGGGAATCTACTGCATGAACCCAGACGTTCTGCAGTTTATTCCATCTGGCATTCCCTTCGGGTTTGACGACCTGATGCTGCAGATGATGCAGAACGGCACCACCGTCCACGTGTACAAGCATGATGGTCTCTGGCTCGATATCGGGCGCGTCGACGATTTCCAGAACGCGCAAGCCATTTCCTGGGAAGACCAGTCGGCCTCGATCGAGGTCACTGCCACGGCCGCATGACGAGATCACGAAGCCGATCCCACAGTCTAACAGTCTAGGAGGTTATGATGCTCTTGGTCAGTGCCCCAATTTTGGGTGTGCCGGAGAAGACAGCTTTGTCCAAGGTCATCGATAGCGGCTGGCTGACCATGGGAGAGCAGGTGAAAGCCTTTGAAGAGGCTTTTGCCAGTATGCATGGTGCGCAGGATTGCGTCGCGGTCAGTTCTTGCACTGCGGCGCTTCATCTCATTCTACATGCTCTCGGTATCGGACCAGGCGATGAAGTGCTGGTCCCGTCCATGACCTTCGTGGCGACCGCAAACGCGGTTCTCTACGTCGGTGCCACTCCGGTCTTTGTCGACATCGAGTCGGCCGACGTGCCGCTGATGTCGATCGTCGAAGCTGAAGCAAAATGCACTGCGCGCACTAAGGCGGTCATTCTCGTACATTTCGCCGGCTACCTCGCCAATCGGGAAGAATGGCAGAAGTTCGCCCGCGCCCGAGGACTGCAGATCATCGAGGATGCCGCGCATGCGCCCGGCTTAAAGGAAGTGGGTACATTTGGTGCCGCGGCGGCCTTCAGCTTCTATGGCAACAAGAACATGACCACGGCGGAAGGTGGGGCTGTGATTGCCCGAGACCCCAAGCTGCTTGAGACAATCCGCCAGGCCCGTGGGCACGGCATGACCACCGGGACACATCAGAGGCTGAACAGTCGCACGCCGCAGTATGATGTCACCATGCTCGGATTCAACTATCGCATGGATGAAATGCGCGCTGCAATCGGACTGGTCCAGCTGCAGAATTTGCAGGAATGGAATGAGATCAGGCGTATCCTGGTCATGCTATACCGGCGTCTCATCGCAAAACACTGCCCAGCCGTGACAGTCCCGTTCCACGAGCCGCGGACGTCGGCCTATCATATCATGCCTGTCCTTTTGCCGCGCTACGCTGACAGGCAAGACGTCATCGACGAATTGCGCAAGCAAGGAATACAAACGACCATCCACTATCCGCCGGTGCACCAGATGACGCTCTATCGCGAGCTTTTTCCCGGCACCCATTTGCCGCGGACAGAGGACTTTGCCCAGCGTGAGCTCACGCTGCCACTTCATCCCCAGATCACTGCGCCTGTGGTCGAGTCAGTGGCGACCGCTCTTGCCGCTGCGGTCAACAGCTGCGCCCAAGCAGGAACAGCAGCATGAATGCCTTGGATTTATCCATCCATCGACCTGTTGTCCCAAGCGCCGCCCATGGGCTTGCGAGACGAGCAATGGATCTCACCATCGCTACCGCAGCCGCCATAGTGTTCGCTCCGCTGATGCTGGTGATCGCTCTGGCGCTCTTGCTGGAAGGCGGCCGGCCTATCTTCTTTGCGCAGACCCGCGTGGGTGCCGGTGGGCGGCCATTCCGCATGTACAAGTTCCGCAAATTCGCCGTGCGATGCGATCCCGGTGGCCTGGCGCTGACCATGGCCGGAGACAGCCGCATGACGACAGTGGGGCGGTTTCTCGCCCTCACCAAGTTCGACGAGTTCCCGCAACTGTGGAATGTCTTCAGAGGCGAGATGGCTATCGTCGGACCGCGACCGGAGAGCCTTGTCTTCGCCGATTGTTTCCGCGGTGGCTTTGAGGCTGTTCTAAAATACAAACCGGGCTTGTTGGGTCCGGCCCAGGTTCTCTTCCGGCATGAAGCCCATTTTTATCCGCGATCCGAGGATCCGCTCCTTTTCTACCGTGAGGTCCTGTTTCCTGCCAAGGCCAGGCTTGACCTCGCCTATTATCCGCAGCGCACGGTCACCTCTGACATCATCTGGATGGCGCGCGGCTTTCTGGCGGTCCTCGGCCTGGCCTCGTCGCCGCCGATCAGCCCGGTCTCGCCGCCAATCGGCATGTGAGAGCAGTTTGGCATGGCCGCGCTCTGTTGGATTTGCGAGGTCGCCGCATCACGTCATAGGGGGAACGCTTAGTCATGAGCTACAGGGGTAGGAAAGTTCTGGTCACGGGTGCTGATGGGTTCATCGGGTCGCATCTCACCGAAGCGCTCGTTCGCAGTGGGGCGGATGTCACGGCGCTGGCTCTCTACAATTCCTTCGACAGTCATGGTTGGCTCGATGATTTGCCGGCCACCATTCGAAGCCAGTTGAACCTCGTCCGCGGCGACGTCCGCGACAGCGCGTTCCTGAATCGGATCGTGCGCGGCCAGGCCGTCGTGTTTCATCTCGCCGCGCTTATCGCGATTCCATATTCATACGCGGCCGCCCAGTCTTATGTGGACACCAACATCCTGGGCACGGTGAACGTCCTCGAAGCGGCGCGCCAATGGGAGACAGAGCGTGTGGTGCACACCTCGACCAGCGAGGTCTATGGCACCGCACAGACCATGCCTATCCGCGAATCCCACCCGCTGCAGGGCCAGTCACCATATTCGGCATCCAAGATCGGCGCGGACATGATGGCAGAGTCCTACGCCAGGTCGTTCGACGTCCCCGTCGTGATTATGCGGCCGTTCAATACCTACGGCCCACGCCAGAGTGAGCGGGCTATCGTGCCGACCATCATACGGCAGGCCCTCGACAAAAATTGCCCGGCGATCATGGTCGGGGACACAAGCCCGATCCGCGACCTCACTTTCGTGGAAGACACGGCGGCGGCGTTCCTGACCGCAGGTTCGGCCGAACTCGAATTTGGCCATGCCTACAATGCCGGGAGCCAGCGCGCTGCGACGATCTCGGACGTATTGGATCTGGTGCTCGAGTTGAGTGGCTCCAAAAAGCCGGTCCATCGCGACGAACGCCGCCTGCGGCCGCAGAATTCCGAGGTCCGTGCCTTGCTGGCCGATTCTTCGCTCCTCGAAAGCAAGACTGGATGGCGGGCGCAGACCAGCCTGCGCGATGGGTTGGAGCGAACCATCGGATGGTGGGAGGCGCGCCTCAGCGAAGGCCGCGTACGACACGAAATGGGTTATATGACATGACTTTTCACCCGCGTGTGTTGGCTGCGTTGTTGATTGCCGCGGGCATGTCGTTGGGTCTGTCCACGGTCGGAAGCCGGCAAAGCAGCGAGCAGACACAATTTGCCGCGCCGGTGATGATGGATCTGCCGGATTATTTGCGCCCAGCGACGGATCCGGCGTTTGGGACCAGTTTCACGCGCATCACCAAGCCGGGAGTGCTTGGTAATGGGCTTGCATGCGAGAAGAACTATTGCACCCATCGGTATTCGAGTGCCCAAGCCTGGAATTCAGACCAGAGCCTTCTTGTCATCACCAACGGCTGTAGCGGCGGCATGTGCTTCATGGACGGGCACACATACGCGCCGCTGTTCCGTCGCGCTCGATCTATTGAATGCGAATGGCACCCTCAAAACGCCGATCTGATGATCTGCGTTCAGGGCCGGCAAGTGTCGACCTGGGCGCCACGGACCAATCGCGAAGACGTCCTGTTCGCTTCGACTGAATACCATGATTTCCATTTCGGGCCGGGCAAGGGCAATCCAAGCCGTGACGGTGATCGCATAGCGGTGCGCGCGGTGCGTGAGGATGGCGAGACGGTGGTCTTTGCCTACGATCTCAAGCAGCGGCGGAAATTCCCGGACATCGATCTTGGGCATCTTGGCGGAACCAATGGTGCCTGCTCGATTTCTCCGCTCGGAGCCAACATTCTATGCCTCCAGGAGATAGTCAGCGGCATCCAACAGGCCTTCATTTTCAGTGTCGAGGGCACTTTGCTCCAGAAATGGACGGAACATCATCGGCCCGGCCACGGCGACATGACAGTCGATGAGGACGGCAGCGAAGTCTATGTCGGCATCAGCAAGTCCGATCCGGACAAATATCACGTGATCAAGCGAAGGCTGTCCGACGGCAAGGTCACCCCACTTATGAAATACGGCGAAGCCATGCATGCATCCCTGCGTGCGCTGGACAGATCTGGCTGGGTGTTCCTGACCTATGGCGGCGATCCGGATGAGGTGTCAGCCCGTCCAGACATGGCGCCATATGCACAGGAAGTGATCGCGCTGCGCATCGACGGCAGTGGTGAGATTCGACGCATCGCACAAACGAGAAGCACTCAGTTAGACTATCGAAGCGAAACTCATGCCTCGCCGTCGCCTGACGGCTCACAAGTAGTCTGGTCGAGCAACTGGGGCGTGCCCGGCGGTCCCGTCTACGACTTCGTCTCCCGTGTCGATTGGCCGGAAGAGCCGACGTTGAACCGGAAGGAGATTGTCACCAATGGTCTTCACTAATCGAATCCTTCTTGCCGCGCTTGGTATACTGGCTGCCATCGATATGGCCACCGCAGCGGAGACGCGGGTTGCATATCGACTGTCCGCAGGCGATACCGTCGAGATAGGAATTGCCTCTATCCCGGAACGAACGCAGCGTGCCGTGGTTCAAATGGACGGCACGATCGCGCTTCCCGAAGTCGGGATGGTTTCGGTCGGCGGCCTCACTCCGGCCGAATTGCAGACGCGGATGGAGACGATCTTGCCAACCAAGATATTCCACCAGCGTCTGCCTGATGGGCGAGAGCAAATGATCGTCATCAAGCCGAGCGACGTCACCGCCGTCATCGCAGACTATCGCCCGATCTACGTGACCGGCGACGTGCTCACTCCCGGACAGCAGGCCTATCGACCGCTCATGACCGTGCGGCAGGCGATTGCCGTGTCTGGCGGTTTCAGCCTTCTGCGGTCACGGACAAACCAGGCTGGCCCAGATCCGGTGGATTTGCGGCGCGACTATGAATCGGCTTGGGGGGAGTACACCAGAGACTACTTTCATAGCGCCCGTCTGCGCGCCGAACTTCAGAACCAGGCGAATTTCGACATGAAGCCACCACAAGGGTCACCCTTGTCGGCCGCTTTCGTCTCGGCAATCGCCCAGGCCGAAGCGGAAGGGCTCAAGATTTCCCTGGACAACTTCCAGCAGGAGCAAAGCTACCTCGAAAAAAGCGCCAAGGACGCTGCGGCGCAGATCGCGGTCCTGCTCAAGCGCGAGCAGGTCGAAGCCGATGCAGTGAAGGCGGACGAGGACGATCTGGCGCGAGTGACGAAGGTATATAAAGCAGGCAATCTGACCAACGACAGGCTCGCCGACGTGCGGCGCGGTGTGATTCTCTCTTCCAGCCGGGCGCTCGAAACGTCGGTCGAACTCATGAGAGCGCGACGCCAGCAGGATGATTTTGTCAGACAGCACGAACGCAACGGCAACCAGAGAAGAATTGGTCTTCTGACCGAACTGAAGGACACCAACGTGCGTCTTGCCGACATCACCGCAAGACTTCGCGCCGCCAGCCAGAAATTGCAGCCCACGGGGGCGTCCGCCCAGCCGCTGCCAGTTGCCGGCGAAACCATTCAGGCTCAGGTCACGATCATCCGCAAGGTCGGTGAGAAATGGCGTAAACAGCCGGCCGGAGAAGATACCGAGGTATCACCGGGCGACACGATAGAGGTAAGGTTCAGCAGCGGTCTCGAGAGCGTAGCGATCCAATAGAGCAATTCCAGGAAAAGTGTGAAGCGGTTTTCCGTCCGGAATTGCGCAAAAACAAAGAGATAGAGCGGTTCGGCGTTTCCGTGAAACGATGAACCGCTCTAAACCGGCTGTACCTTGGTCATGCCGGGATTGCCGTCTGCGTTACTGTCTGAAAGCTCTGGATACCTGGTCCGTGAAGGGTTTGAGCAAATAGGACCAGACATTGCGCTCGTCGGTGCTTATGTGAACTTCGGCGGGCATGCCGGGTTTGAGTATTTTCGCTTCCGTCAGGCAGGTCGCCGCATTTTCGACGTTGATGCGCGCCGAAAAGTACGAAAGCTGACGTTGCTGATCTTTAATCAGATCTGCAGAGATGCGGTTGACCGAGCCTTGGCAAACAGGTGTCGTCCCTGCGTCGAACGCCGGAAAGCGGATTGAAACCCGCTGTCCAGGACGTACGTCATCTATACGCTCTGGAGAAACGAGCGCATCCACGACCAGGTTGTCGGTGTCAGGCACAATCATCATAAGCACTTCCCCGGGGGCAATCACGCCTCCGATGGTGTGGATGGAGGATTCTTGTACGGTTCCAGTCTGTGGGGCGCGGATATCTGTCCTGGCGAGCTCGTCTTCCGCCACTACCTTGCGCTCATTGAGCTCGGTCTGCTTGGCTTCCGTTTCGCGAAGTTCGCTCGTTACCTCGCTCCGCATTTGCTCGTCGAGCTGAAGCACCTGAAGGTCGGTCTCACTGATGCGAGCTTGGACCTCCGCGATTGCCGCGACGAGGCGTCCTGACTCGCCGCGAGTCCGGCTCTTCTCCAAGCTGACAGTGCTCAGCCTCTCCTTGGAGACCAACTTCTTTGCGTAGAGAGATTCGACGTCAGCAAGGTTCTGCGTCAGCAGATCCAGCGACTCGTCCATTGCCGCCTGCT
Organism: Mesorhizobium sp. M6A.T.Cr.TU.017.01.1.1; assembly: GCF_004023115.1. Taxonomy (NCBI): domain Bacteria; kingdom Pseudomonadati; phylum Pseudomonadota; class Alphaproteobacteria; order Hyphomicrobiales; family Phyllobacteriaceae; genus Mesorhizobium; species Mesorhizobium sp. M6A.T.Cr.TU.017.01.1.1. The sequence goes on along the minus strand of NZ_RZTA01000047.1, from coordinate 19,037 downwards.
GTGCTTTGAGGCCATCGATCTGACGCTCCAATTGCTTCGAGCGGCTTTGCAATTGTGCCTTCTGGCCAGCCAATGCCGCCGCCCGGCTTTCGAACACGGCGCGTTCGCCACGGACAAGTGCCGCCAGTTGCGGGTCGCCCATCTGGGCCCGAACGCTGGGTGGGAGTTGCATTTCCGGCAGGCCCTGCCGCTCGGCCTCCAGTCGCGCCAGACGAATGGTGGCGCGATCCAGATCCTCGCTGACTATCTGCAGGTTTGCTCGTGTCAACGTGTCGTTCAGCCTGACCAAGACGTCGCCGGCACGCACATGGTCCCCGTCCTGGGCGAAGATGCCGCCGACAGTGCCGCCGGTTTGATGTTGGACTTTCTTTATGTTGCTTTCGACCACCACGGTGGCGGGCGCAATCACCGCACCGGCAATCTTGGTCAACCCTAGCCAGAGCCCTCCACCGAAGATCAACAGGCAGGTGGTCGCCAGGCCCAGTAGCAGGTTGGCCCTGATGCCATCCGGCTCTTCGGTTGGATTCGTCGGGATCAGTTCGCTTTCGCTACCGACCGCGGCATATGATGACACGGTCCCGGTAGAGCAATATCTCACATATGCCTGCCTGCACCTTTCCACGGCGGAACGACAATATGCGGCCAGACCCAAGAGCAGATTGGTCCGGATGCCATTCGGCTCTGGCTTTGCCCCAACCGATGGGCTTTCGCCACCGACCGCAGCATATGACGACGTGGTCATGTTAGGCACTAATACCTCACGCATGGCCGCTTGCACCTTGCTGCAGCGGGACGACAGTATTTGGCCGCGGGAAGGGCCGGATGACATTTGCCAGAACGTCTTCGCGCGAGCCAAATGAATGGAGCATGCCATTCGACAAGACGAGTACCTGATCGATGTTGACGAGAGCCGACGGACGATGCGCCACAACGATTGCGATGCCACCGCGTTCGCGCACCGCCAGGATTGCCCCGGCCAGGGCAACATCGCCGTCGGCATCCAGGTTGGAATTTGGCTCGTCGAGGACGACAAGGAATGGATCACCATAAAGCGCTCTGGCGAGCCCGACGAGCTGCCTCTGCCCAGCTGACAGGGCCGCTCCGCCTTCACCGATGCGCGTTTGGAAACCTTCCGGCAGTCGCATGATCATCTTGTCCACGCCCGCAGCCTTGGCGGCTGCCAGCACGCCTTTTGCGTCTGCCTTGCCGCCGAATCTTGAAATGTTGTCTGCGATCGTTCCGTCGAACAGCTCAACGTCCTGCGGCAGGTAGCCGATATGAGTGCCGAGCAACTCCGAATTCCATTGATCGAGCGCGGCGCCGTCCAACCTTACCGTTCCGCGGAGCGGCTTCCATGCCCCGACCAAAGCACGCACGAGCGTCGTCTTGCCAGAACCACTCGGGCCGACGATCGCCAACCCCGCGCCCCTCGACAAGCGAAAGCTTACATTGACGAGCGTTGGTCTCTGCAGACTTGGTGGCGCGACCGTCAGTTCCTCGACCGCAAGCTGTGTCTGTGGGCGCGGCAGTTCCATAGGGTCTTTCTGGCTGCCGAAAGCATCCAGTGCTGCCGCCAGGTCGGAATAGCTTCGGCGGGTGGCCAGAAACCCTCTCCAGTTTGCGATCGCCACATCGACCGGCGCCAATGAGCGGCCCAGCAATATGGACGACGCGATGATAACGCCGGGCGAAGCCTCGCCGCCGATCACAAGGTAGGCACCAAGCCCCAGCACGGACGATTGCAGGGCCATGCGGAGTGTTTTCGACAATGAACTCGCTGCGCCGACGACATCGGAGAGCTGTTCCTGGTTCTTGAGGTAAAGATGGCTGATCTCATTCCAGCGCCGACCAAGCTGGGCTGAAAGGCCCATCGCCTGAACAACCTCCGCGTTGCGGCGGCCGGAATCGGCAAGAAGCCGCTGTGCCACGAGCGTTTCAGACGCTCGCGCGGCGGGTTTGCGGGCAACGACTTCCGCGACGACCGTCAAAAGCACGACAGCAGCCGCGCCGAGGGTTGCCAACACACCAAGCGAAGGGTGCAGTAGATAGATGACCACCATATAAAACGGTATCCAGGGAGCGTCGAAGACGACTGTCGGTCCCAGCCCGGAAAGAAAGCCGCGCAACTGGTCCAGATCACGAAGTGGCTGCACACGGTTCGCATCCTGCCCGGCAGTAAGCGGCAGGGAAAGCGAGGCAGCGAACGCCTTTTGCTGCAGATCTCTGTGCAGGCGGCTGCCGATGCGGACCAACAGGCGAAGCCTGACGAAATCGAGGAGTCCATAGACCGCGTAGAGGCCCAGCATCCCGATCGTAAATCCGACGAGAGTGGGAATGCTCTGCGAAGGCAGCACGCGATCGTAGATCTGGAGCATGTAGACGGAGCCGGTCAAGGCGAGAATGTTTATCACCGCCGAGAAAACCCCGACGCCGATCAATCCGTGCATTGAGCCGAACATGGCGGAACGTAGATCGGGCGAGCGCCCTTGCGTTGGCTTCATGATCTGCGATCTTTCGTGCGAAATTGCCGCGCGAACGTGTTGGTCCTGTCGATGATGGGTAAACCCTCTTGCCTTGCGGGAAGCGGCTGCTTTCCGTTAGCTACTGAAACATTACGTTTTGCTTACGTATGTGCCTTTTGATTAAAATGTAGCAAAATCGTGACGCTGGACCGAGAATTCGGGAATTGGCTCTGCAAGGCTGGGGATAACTGGGGTGAGAAACCGGATATTCCCAATGATGAGACAATATTCCCAACCAAGCGACAGATGAGAAGCCCGTGATCACCCTTTGTTACATCATGTCTTCAAAGCCCATGGCGATGAGTGTTTTTCGATTCGCCCATCGAAAATTTAATGAATTTGAGATACACTTAACTGGTGCGCAATTGTCGGACACTGGCGCCGGCAAAGTCAGGAAGGCGGGTCTGTCGTGAGCGAGGAGATCAGTGTCGCCGATGCCTACAGCAAAGGCCGTACCAACTTCATGGGGCTGGAGTTGCTCATCGCGCCCGGTGCGCTCGTTCCCCGACCGGAGACGGAGTTGCTCGGCACGACCGCTCTCGACGTTCTCAGTCAAATGAACCTGCCGGAGCCGCGCGTTATCGACATGTGCTGCGGTGCCGGCAATCTGGCGTGCGCCATCGCGCACTACGCCCCCACCGTGCGTGTCTGGGCGAGCGATCTCACCGATGGATGCGTCGACGTCGCGCGCCGCAACGTTGCTCATCACAACATGGCGGATCGCGTGTCGGTGCTTCAGGGCGACTTGTTCAGTGCCTTCTCAGGCTTGGAGCTTGACGGCACGATCGACATGATCGTCTGCAACCCGCCTTACATTTCGGAAAAGCGGCTCGAGGGCGACCGCGCGCATCTGACCGAGCTCGAGCCGCGTGAGGCGTTTGCCGCCGGCCCCTATGGCCTGAGCATCCATATGCGCGTGATCAAGGACGCGCCGCGTTACTTGCGGCGCGGAGGCATCCTGCTCTTCGAGGTAGGGCTCGGCCAGGACCGGCAGGTCATGAGCCTGCTGGAGCGTTCCAAGGCCTACGAAACCATCCGTGCGGTCACGAACGAAGCCGGCGAGGGCAGGGTGGTTGTGGGACATACCACGCCGCAAGCGTGAGCCATGCCGCAACTGCGGCAGGCTCGGTTGCGCTGTCGGCGGAGCGTGGAACAGCGCAAGATGTCGGCAATCAGTTTTTCTTGCGGAGAACGTACTGTGCAATTCCTTGAATGGAATCGAGGTTCTCCGGCAGGAGTTCGCTGTCTTCGACGGTGATGCCGAAGGTCTCCTCGATAAAGCCGATAACCTCGAGCACCCCTGTCGAGTCGACGATGCCTTGATCGAGAAGGGACGTGTCGCTCTCCAGAGCATCCGCGTCGGCAATGTAGAAATTCGACGCCAGGAAAGCGCGAATCTGATCCCTGCAGGTTTCGGCCCTATCCTTGGTAGACAACATTGAATTCTCCTCCGATACAAATGATGAATGCTGATCAATTTCATCCAGAAACCGCCTCATGACAGGGCCGTTTTTTTGAGTTTGCCCGTGTCTGTCATCGGTAGGCTGGGTACGATCACGATGGACTTCGGAACCATGAAGTTCTCCAACCGTCTCTGACATTCTTTCTGCAACTGCCTTTCGTCGATGAATCTTCCTTGCTCCATCACGACAAACGCTTTGACCGCTTGCCCGAGAAGCTCGTCCGGAACGCCGATGACCGCGGCTTCCCGTACACCGGCAATATCCAACAGCGCGTTTTCCACCTCCTTCGGCGCCACTTTCTCTCCTCGCGATTTTATGATCTCGTCGCCGCGACCGATGAAGTAGAGGTATCCCTCCGCGTCCATCCGGCAGTAGTCGCCGGTGTACAAGACCTGCTCGCCCGGCAACGGGCCGGGTTTGAGTTTTCTGGCCGTGGCTTCCGGCTTGCCCCAATAGCCCTTCATCACCGTCGCTCCGCGGATGACGAGTTGGCCAACGACATCAGGGCCGACCGGCCTGTCATGCTCGTCGACAATCCACATTTCCGTGTTCGGGATGGCGACCCCGACGCTCAATGGCTTTCGCTCAAGGTCTTCCGGCGGCAGATAGGTGCAGCGCTTGCATTCGGTGAGGCCATACATCGAATAGATGCGCGCATCCGGAAACAGGTCCTGCAGCATGAGAATGTGCTTGAGCGGCAGGGCGGCCGCAGTGTTCGTTACGTAGCGAATGCTCGAAAAATCATGATCTTTTAGTGACCTGAGGTCCGAGAGCGCGGCGAAGATGGTCGGCACGCCGGGAAAACCTGTCACCCTCTCTTCCTTGATCAACCCGAGGATCTGCGCCGGGAAAGCGAACGAGCGTTCAAGCACCAACCTGGCGCCGGTGCGAAACGCCATGATCATCTGGTACAGGCCGTAATCGAAGGCGAGAGGCAGGACGTTGAGGATCACCTCGTCCTCGCACAGCTCCAGGTATGAAGCGATCGAAGTGCATGCGGCTGTCATGTTCCTGTGCGTCAGCATCACGCCCTTGGGTTCACCTGTCGACCCGGACGTGTAGATGATGGCAGCGAGATCTATATCGATGCAGCGGCGCGCCGGCGGTGCGCTGCCGCCGGCGGCGACCGCAGCGTCCCAGCGCACGGCGTGCGGCAATCCTGTCAACTCGACGTCGACGATCGGCCCGGAGACGATCACCCGGCGCAATGACGGGCAGTTGCGTGCCGGTTCGCTGAAGATCGAGTGCAGGTGCCTGTCCGTTATCAGTGCCGTCGGTCGGCAATCGTTGAGCAGATAATCAAGCTTGTCGCTTTTGGTGAGCGGGTTGACGATGCACACAACGGCATTCGCCTTGAGCACCGCCCAAAAGGCGATGACTGTCTCGACGGTGTTGTCGGCGAAGATCATCACGCGATCGCCACGTGCGACCCCAGCCGCGGCCAGATGTTGGGCGATCGCGTTGGAGCGCGCTTCGAGATCGCCATAGGTGACACGTTGTCCGCCGCACACCAGCGCCACCTTCTCACCGACCCGGCTGGCGGCGTGGGTGAGGTAGTCATGCAGCAAAGGTACGGCGCCATGCATCATGCCAGCACCTCTTCGCGATGCTCGCGGTCAACGTCGACGGTGAGGTCGACCCTGCGAGCTCCACCGGGACGGCTTACGACAAACTGCTGGTGAAGGAGCTGGGTCGACAGCACGCCGACCAGCGCCATGTTGTCGGAGTTGGAGAGATCGCCGTCGCCCGCCCTGGCTCGACACTTGTCCAGCAGCCGCGTGACCGACTTCGGATCGAAAACGTTCGCCTCGCGCAGCGCCGTCTCCGAAAGCGCTTCGCGGACATAGGCCGGAGCATCATCGGCGACGAAGCAAAGCGCATTGGGCGCCCGGTAAGGCTGCTTCTTGCGGGCCACGATTTCCGGCGGCACGATCGGTTCCGCCACCCGCTTCAACACGTGCTTTTCGTCGAGGATGCGCAGCTTGTAGGCCGCCGGAAGCGAATTCGCCAGCGTCACAAGTTCATCGTCCAGGAACGGGAAGCGCCCCTCGACGGAGTGGGCCATGAGCATCCTGTCCCCTTGCGAGGAAAGCAGGTATCCCGACATCAGCGTCTGGATCTCGATATACTGGTCCTGCGCGAGAGAGCCCCATCGCGAAAACTCCGCGGGCAGGCGGGCGATCAGCTCGGGCACGCAACTGCGGCGCTCGGACTCTGCGCGCATGTCGGCGGAGAACAATCTCTTGATGGCGCTGGTGGTGCGCCAGCGTGTGTCATGCGCAAAGCCCGGCGTGTCATAGGCCTGGATATCGCGCCCGAAGAACTGGCGCGCCATTGCTTGCTGATGCACCGGCGAGCGGCTGAGATAGGGATACAGGCGCTCCAGCAGCCGTGAGCGTCGCATCGATGCGGGCTGGCGTCCCCAGAAACGGCGGACCTTGCCTTCGCGGAACAGGTCATAGCCAGCGAACATTTCGTCCGCTCCTTCGCCGGTCAGCACGACCTTGATGCCGTGTTCGCGCACCAGCCTCGAGAGCAGGAACAGCGGCGCAGGCGCGGTCCTCAGGATTGGACGCTCGGTGTGGTAGATCACCTCAGGAAAGACCTCAGCGATGTCGCTGCGCGAAACTACCACCTCATGGTGCTCGCTCCCGGTCGCGCCGGCGACCAGGCGCTGGAAGCGGGTCTCGTCATACTCGGCGTCGGCAAAACGCAGGGAGAAGGTCTGGAACCGTTCGCCGGCGTAGCGCCTTCCCAGCGCGGCGACCAGCGAGCTGTCGAGCCCGCCCGACAGATAGCAGCCGACCGGCACGTCGGCCTGCACGATCCTGAGCGCCGTCGCCGCCTCAAGGGCGCCGCGCACCTCGTCCACCGCGTCGTTGAGTGAGCCGGTGAATTCGTCACGGCGAGGATCGGAAATTTCGGGGTAGCAAGGCTTCCAGAAAGCCCGCTCGCGAACGGTGTCCCTGTCGTAAATGCGGACATGTCCCGGGGTGAGTTCGCTGATCCCCTGAAATACGCCTTGCGGCGGCACGACTGTCCAGAGTGTGAAAGTCTGGTCGATGCCGGCTGGATCGAAGGCACGGGGTATATCAACGTCGGCCGCGAAAATGGCTTTCACTTCGCTGGCAAAGTAAACGCGGCCCCCATGCTCGCAGAAATGCAAGGGGCAGATGCCAAACCGATCGCGCGACAACACGAGACGACCTGCCACGGAGTCCCAGATTGCGACCGCCCATTGCCCATTCATCCGCGCGAAGGCGGCCTCGCCCCACGCGCGATAGGCATGGACGATGACCTCCGTGTCGCTATGGGTGCGGAAGCGGTGGCCGAGGGCGATCAGCTTTTCACGCAGCTCGAGGTAGTTGAAGATCTCGCCGTTGAAGATGATCCAAATCGTGTCGCCCGTGTCGGCGAGCGGCTGCTGGCCGTTCGAAAGATCGACGACAGACAGACGAGCATGCGCCAAACCCGCGCGTTTGTCCCGGTAAAGGCCGCGTTCGTCCGGACCGCGATGCGAGAGCGCGCCCACCATGCGCATCAGCGCTTCGCGCGAAGGGGGCGCCGCGGCGCCGCTCAGCGACACGATTCCGGCGATACCGCACATCGGTTAGTCCTCGCCCACTGCAGCGGACAGCAAGGGCCGTGCATGAAGATAGCGTGCGGCACGCCGTTTGCTGTCGATGTCCTTGAAGACTTTCTGAACCTGGGCCGCGGTGAGGCCGGCAGCTGCCGCGACCTCGTCGGCAGAAATTCCGTGGCTCAAGCCGTAGAGGCACAGATCCATCAGATGATAAGGCAGGGCGAAATAGAATTCCTCCTGACTCTGGGCCATGGAGAAAGTGTCCGTGGTCGGCGGCCGCCGCCGGACCTCTTCATCCACCCCAAGGTATTCAGCCAGCTGGTAGACCTGGGTCTTGTAAAGATGGACGATCGGCATCAGATCGGCATTCCCGTCGCCCTGCTTGACGAAAAAGCCCTGGTCATGCTCCAGGCGGTTTGGCGTACCTGCCACAGCATAGTTGAGGCGGTCCGCATGGTAGTACTCGGTCATTTTGCGCAGGCGCTGCTTGTAGTTGGTTGCAGCGACGATCTGCAGATAGGCTGCCGGCGACAGACGCACCGTATCTGTCTTGCCCTCGGGGTCCTGAACCGTGAGGCGCGTGATGTTGAGACCGTTGCTCTCGAGAACCGACGCGAGCACCAGCTTGCATTTCCAGCCGTCGCCATATTGGGGAACGACGGTCTGGATCGCTTCGATCTGTCGACGATAGGCGCCGACGGCCTCAAGGGCCGGTGCTATGTCTTCCAGGATCGTATCGATGCCGAGCTGGGCTGCGACGCTGCGGCCAAGCCTTAGCGAATCGCCGGAGGAATGGCGCTCCGGCATGAATATCCCCAAGACTTTGTCTTTCCCGAACGCGCGTGCGCATAACGATGCGACAACGGAGCTGTCGATACCCCCGGACAGGCCGACAACCACGCCACGACGTCGCAGTGTGCCAAAAACCTGCTCGCGCAGGATTTGAACGATGCGATCGACCTCCATGCGAGCATCGAGCACCAGCGTGCCCATGCTGAACTCTGAAATCACGTCGATGGTCTGTACTCCCGATTGCGAACCTCGGTTGAAGAATAGGTTTGCTCCACCGCCTTCTCGATGAGCGGGCGGTTGATGACGAGATGGGGCTCTGTGATCATATCGAAGTGACTGCCAACGACCGGAATCACATCCAGATGCGCGAAAGCGCCATCCCACCCTATGGCCAGAGGCATTTTGGGCCGAGCGCAGCGGAAGAGGGTTGCGGTGATCGGCAGCGTCCGTCTGGGTATCGCCAACCATCGGTAGAAGGCTCGTCCCCGCAACTGCCCCTGCAGTTCCAGTTTGGTTCTGAAACTCGTCGCGTTGAACTCATCCCGGGCGTAGCGATCGAGGATGCGGGCGAGCTGCGCCTCGAAGCCAGTTTTGACAGCGATCTTTGCAAGGAAGCGGCACACCATTCGGTCAGCGGTTACGCGGTTGGTCCGGATCCGATCGAATGTGCGGGTAACCATCTCCCAATAGGTGCTGCGCTCGCCGAGGAGGCTCGTGTCGAGGATTCCCAGGAACTTCACAGTTCGCCCCGCGGCCAGCAAACGCTCCGCAACCTCGAACGCGACGGCGCCGCCGAGCGAATGGCCGAGAAGGCGCACATGGCCCGTGGGCTGGGCGCGGCAGATCTGCTCCACCGCGGAGTCGGCCATGTCGGCGACGGTGTTTTGTCCGCGCAATATCATAGCCAGCGTAGGGTACTTGATGGGGGTCACTCGTGCGACCTTGCTCATCGAGGATGCAAAGGCAGCAAAGCTCGGGCCATAGCCAACGGATCCCGGGAGCAGAAAAAGAATAGGAGGATCGTACTTCTGCGCGCGCGTGCAGGTCGCCTGCCTGTGCCGACACGACCGCCTTGACCATTTCGTCCAGGCTCATCCCGACCGTGAAGCCCTGGAGACCGAGTTCCTGCCCGATGGCGCTTTCTATTTCCATGACGCATTGCAGCAGCTTCAGCGAATCTCCGCCTGCGTCATCCCAGCGTCCTGCAGCGACGCGTGTGTCGAGGATATTGTTCCAGGCATGCTGCACTATCCGATGGACGTTGATCTCGCTCGTATCGGACGGCTGTGCGGCCGGGGCGATCTTCGTGGCTGAAAGATCGATCTCCGCAAGCGTGGCCATGTCGACCTTGCCGCCCGACAGACGTGGAATCCCGGAGACCGTGTGAAGCCGCACGGGACACAGCGACGGCGGCAGCTTCGTTCTGACAAGCTGGCGAAGGTCGTCCGTAAAGGCGGGCCCCGCCCATGGCTGAGGAATGGCGAATGCGACAAGCTCATTTGCCGCGGTCACGATTGCCACGGCATCCTCCACAGAAGGCGCGCAACGCAACATCCGCTCGAGCTCGGCAGGTTCGATGCGTCGACCATTGATCTTTATCTGGCGCCCCTTGCGGCCGACGATCCGCAGCAGGCCATGACTGTCAAGTTGGACGAGGTCACCCGTCGCGAAGAGCCGAAGATCTGGGTCATCCGGATCCGATTCCACCGGCACGACGGCGCCGTTCTCCCAATGGCCAAGCAGGACATATGGGCCTCTTATCATGAGCTCTCCGCTCTTACCCGGCTGAACGCGGCGCCCCTTTTCGTCGACTATCGCGAAGGTGATTCCTGGGAGCAGCCAGCCAACCGGAACCGAGGCGCCTTCCTCCGGCCAGTCTTGCGGCAAGAACCATTGCGACCCTGTGGTCTCGGTTGACGAGTAACCGATCTGGATGAGGCAAGTGCTCGAAACGGTTTTGCGCAGCAGGGCGATATCAGCCCATGACACCTTCTCCCCCCCGATCCGGGCCACTCTGAGCGAGCGGAAGGCGTCAGCTGGTTTGTCTGCCATGAGTGCCCGAAGCAACGCCGGCACCAGATAGGTGACGGTCACGCCTTCGGATTCCACTAGGCGCCGGACCGCGCGCAAGCCAACGACGCCCACCTCGACGAGATGCAAGGTCGCACCGGTAAGAAGGGCGGCGAGAACCTCCCGGCAACCGGCGATCGTGGCAGGCCCGGTCAAGGGCAGGAAAACATCGTCCGAATTGATGTGGCATGCGTCGACATATTGCTGGACCCGCAAAAGCAGGCTGCGCTGGCTGTTGACTATGCCTTTGGGATGGCCGGTGCTGCCTGACGTATAGAGCACGATTGCAGGCGCGTCGACCGAGACGGAACAGGACTGGGGTATCGGCTGGACTTGCGGCGGGATGCTGGCGGTCGCATCGATCCAGTGGACATCGTGAGCCAAACCGACAGCGCGACCATTGCCGTCGCCTATAACCGCTGAAAGCCGCGCCGCAACGACAATGTCATTGGTTCGCGTGTCGGGATCTCTCGCGTTGAGTGGCACCGAAGGCCGCCCAATCGCCATGCTCGCCAGCATGGCCACAGGATACCAGGCCGAGTTGGCCTGAAGGATCCCGATCGCCTGCCCGTTGGGAACGACGGCCGCAATTCGGTGGGACAGCATCTCGACGGCCTGGAAAAGCTGGGAATACGTCAAACGGGTGGTGCCGTCGCTGATCGCGAGCTTGTCGGGATATTGGCTGGTGATGCTTCTCAGGTGGTCGAAGACGGCAACATTCGCAAAATCGGCGCCCATCCGTTGATAAGGGTGCAGTACAGGACCGCCCTGATCAAGTGCGTATTCCGGGACGTTTGACCATTTACGGGTGTCCGCTGGCTGACAATCCGCCCGTAGATCCAGACGCGCCTTTTCTGATCCCAAATATGCCGGAGACATGAGCTGCCCACGCTAAGATTAAGGTCACTTATCGCCCCCGGCCGAAATCTTTTCATCGATCATTCTGATGAAGCCGCGATCTTCGCCAAATGGCCGCGTTTGCGCCCTTTGGCTGTCATTCCTTGCTGCGAAGGCGTCGCGCCGAGGGAAGGACCGCGCCTGGCGTACCGACCAGCGCAACCGGTATTGGCTTCGTGGTGTTCACGGTTCTGGCGATATCGGTAAATCTGCGCGCTACAGCGAGGTGCAAAGACCAGTGGTTTGCGCTTACCCGGCTCTCTGGTCAGCTTTTTGGGCTTTTCTTGATTTATTCAGTGTTTTTCTCGGGCCATGCCCGCTGGTGTCGGAGTCTCCGTCGGAGACAAAGCAGTATGCAAAGATATGGCCCCGATTCTCGTCGGTTACTCGGATCCAATCCTTTTCCCACGTTCGCAGGGTAACATGTCGATTTGTCGACATGGCGGCGGCTTTAAAAGGGCTCGGCGCGTTGACGATACGCACCGAGATCACGTCATCGCCCTCCATTTGTTCGACGAGGTACGTCTGCATGAAGGTCTCCCCAGCCACCACAACCTTAACGTCGGCCAGACAGTTCGGTTGCAGCGTAGCAGAGAGATTTTTGACAAGTGTGACGAACCGTCGAGGCCGCAGCCGGGCCGCTCCGAGAACGCGGTTCTTCAAACCGCCTCAAAATCTGTCTGCGGAGCGCGCACGACCGTAAACCTGAGCAAAGCTAGCGTTGGATCGACCAGGCGGCGCGCAGGTCGTCGGCTTGGGCGGCCCGGACGCCGCAAGCGGTCAGAGCGCATTTGGTTGCGGTTACGAGCGCGGCATTGTCCCTGGCGGTTGTGCCGTCGGCGAGAGTAAAATTGTTCTCGAAGCCGACGCGGACATGGCCGCCCAGCAGCGCACCGGCCGCAACGCAGGCGGTTTCTTCCCGACCGAAGGCGCAGACCATCCAGTGCGCAAAGCGCGGACGATCATGCGCAAGGAAGGGAAGCAGGTCAGTCGGCCGCGAAACCTGTCCTGGCGTGTAGCGGCCGAGCACATAGAGCACCGGAATGTCGTCGAAAGGCACCAGCCCCCGTTGTTGCATGGCGTCTAGGGCCGACGCCTCTTCCGGCGCGTAGAGGATCATCTGAGGGGCGATCCGCTCGCCCTTCAACCACCACAGGAACTCGGCGAAAGCGGTCTCATGGGCGGCGTCTGGCACCAGCTCGCGCAGCGCCAGCGAAACCGCCTCGGGGCGGGTAGCGCGCACCACCGCCATCTGCTCGGCCGGTTGGTATTGGCCGACCGCTTCGCTGGTGATCTGGATGATCAACCGCTCGCCCACCGCATCACGTATCGCTTTCGTCGTCTCGCGATAGGCGTGCGCGTCGAGCAAATGGCCGCCGTCGCGATCGCGGACATGGGCATGGATCATGGCGGCGCCCGCCTCGAGGCAGGCGGCGGCGGTCCGAGCCAATTCCCGGGGGCCGATCGGCAGGGCAGGGTGGTCTCCCTTGCCACGCCGTCCACCATTCGGCGCAACGGCGATCGCAGTGGGCGCTACGAGTCCGGGGCCGGTCATGTCCCTATCGACAGTCATAGACGCAGTCCAATTGTTTCACCATTGCACGCTCTGTAACATATGTTGCATGATAGTTCGCTCCAAATCGCGCCACCGTCAATCGAGGAAGCATGACACACATCCTGCATCGCCAGATCCATGCGACCCTGCCCGTCGCGGCTGGCGGCAAGGGTATCGAACTCTTGGACCGCGATGGCCGCGCCTATATCGACGCGTCGGGCGGCGCGGCGGTTTCCTGCCTCGGCCACGGCCATCCCGACGTGACGGCTGCGCTTCACGCACAGGCCGACAAGCTCGCTTATGCCCATACCAGCTTCTTCACCAATGAGCCGGCCGAGGCATTGGCCGACAAACTCGTCGCCGGCGCGCCGCAAGGCATAAGCCACGTTTATTTCGTGTCTGGCGGCTCCGAGGCGGTGGAGGCGTCGCTCAAGATGGCACGGCAGTTTTTCGTCGAGACTGGCAGGCCCGAGCGGCGAAACGTCATCGCCCGCCGTCAGAGCTATCACGGCAACACGCTTGGCGCCCTCGCTGCCGGGGGCAATGAGTGGCGCCGCGCCCAATTCCGCCCGTTGCTGATCGACACGCATCATATCGACCCATGCTATGCCTACCGCTACCAGAAAGCCGGTGAGAGCGAGGAGGCCTACGGCCTACGTGCTGCCCAGGCGCTAGAGGACAAAATTCTCGAACTCGGTCCGGACACTGTCATGGCCTTCGTGGCAGAACCTGTCGTTGGCGCGACAGCAGGGGCGGTGCCCGCCGTTCCCGGCTATTTCAGACGCATCCGCGAAATCTGTGACCGCGCCGGAGTGCTCCTCATCCTCGACGAGGTGATGTGCGGCATGGGCCGCACCGGCACGCTGCACGCCTGTGAGCAGGACAGCGTCGCGCCCGACCTGATGACAATCGCCAAAGGCCTCGGCGGAGGCTACCAGCCCATTGGCGCGGTGCTGCTTTCGCGCCGCATCTTCGAGGCTTTCGCCGAAGGCTCCGGCTTCTTCCAGCACGGCCACACCTATATGTGCCACCCGATGGCGTGCGCGGCAGCACTTGCCGTCCAGGAAGTCATCGAGCGGGACAGGTTGCTCGACAACGTCAAGGCGATGGGCGCCGATCTCGCCCGGCGCCTCGGCGAGCGCTTTTCCAACCACGCCCACGTCGGCGACATCCGCGGCCGTGGCCTCTTCATGGGGCTTGAGCTGGTCGAAGACCGTTCGTCGAAGGAGCCGTTCGATCCGAACCGCAAATTAAATGCTCGCGTCAAGCGCGAGGCGATGGCGCGCGGCCTGCTCGTCTATCCCGCGGGAGGCACGATCGACGGCCTGCGCGGCGATCATGTGCTGCTTGCGCCGCCCTTCATCATAGACGCCGCAGCAATCGACGCGGTTGTCGAACGGCTCGGCGACGCGATAGACGCTGCGTTGGCCTAGCGCCAGCGCTCCTCATTCCGGCAGATAGGCCCCGAACGCCTGTAACTCCAGTTCCGTCTCTCTGACACGAGCCGCGGCGGCCGTCCCGCTGCGCGCCAGCATCGTTGCAGCCAGCGCTTCCACGATAGCCATAGCTGCGGTCACCGACGGGAAGAAGGAGGGGCTGTCGGTAGAGAAACGCAAGGTAACGTCGGCATGCCGCGCGATCGGAGCAGCCATGCTGTCGGCGATCGCGACAATCGGGACGCTGTGTCGTTGTGCAGCCTCCACCACCGGCCCGAGTTCACGCGAATAAGGCAAAAAGCCGATCGCGACGACCGCGTCCCTCTTTCCGAGCGCTGCGAGTTCCGCCTCGATCGCACCGCCGTCGCCGCCGAGCAGCGTGATCTCGCGCCGAAACATCCGGCAGAGATAGACGAGCGCGTGGGCAGGCGCACGGCAGCTTCGGAACCCGGCGACGCGTATGTGCTGCGCATTCTCCAGTATCACGCAAGCCCTTGCGATTTCTTCGCTGCCGTTGAACGATTCGGCCGCCGCCAGATTGGCCACCGTCGTCCTCAGCGATTCCGCGAAGATCGCCTCCGACCCGCGCTTGACAAGCGCATCGGCCCTCGCCGCGAAAGGCGCCTTGCCGAAGCGCAACCGGTCCTCGAACGGCTTGCGCAGCGCCGCCCAGTCGCCAAAGCCTAGCCGCCGCGCCAGCCGCACGAAGGTCGTCGGTGTCACCTCTGATCGCGAGGCCAGCACCCGCATGGAAACCAGCGCCACCTCATCGGGATGATCGACCAGGAATCGCGCCGCCTTGCGCAGTTCTGAGCTCAGTTCGGGGAGTTCGGATAGTATGCGTGCCAGAAGCGCGTCGAAACCCATCTCCCGCTTATCCATTGTAACAAGCATTTCCCTTGATTGATAAAGCGCAACAATCGTAGCATGCATTGACGTGCCCTGACACTAAAACACCGGACGGCCGCGACGGCACGCAAAGTACCAAGGGAGAACCAGATGAAACATGCCCGGACTGCACGCCTCGGAGCGCAGATCGCCGCCTTGTCGGCCGCGCTGCTGTTTTCGGCCAGCGCAATGGCGCAGCAGAATTTCGTTACCATCGGGACCGGTGGCGTCACCGGCGTCTACTATGCCGCCGGCGGTGCTATCTGCCGCCTGCTCAACAAGGATCGCAAGACACACGGCATCCGCTGCTCGGTCGAATCGACCGGCGGATCGGCATTCAACGTGAACACGATCAAGGAAGGCGAACTCGACTTCGGCATGGCGCAGTCCGACGTCCAGTACAACGCTTTCAAAGGCCAGGAATCATTCAAGGACGGTGGCGCTCATACCGATCTGCGCGCGGTTTTCTCGATCCATCCGGAGCCGTTCACGGTCCTGGCGCATCCGAATGCCGGCGTGACGAAATTCGAGGACTTCAAGGGCAAGCGCTTCAACGTCGGCAATCCCGGTTCCGGAACGCGCTCTTCCATGGAACGTCTGCTCGGTGCGATGGGCTGGACGTTGGCCGACTTTTCGCTCGCATCGGAGTTGAAGGCCGACGAGCACGGCCCGGCGCTCTGCGACGGCAAGATCGACGGATTCTTCTACGGCGTCGGCCATCCTTCGGCTAACATCCAGGATCCGACGACCACCTGCGGTGCCAAGCTCGTGCCGTTAACTGGAGAAGTGGTGGACAAGCTCGTTGCCGAGAATCCTTACTATGCCAAGGCGATCATTCCGGGCGGCCTTTACGCAAACAATCCCGACGACACCGGGACTTTCGGTGTGCTCGCCACGCTGGTCACTTCGGCCAAGGTTCCCGATGAGAGCGTCTATCAATTGACCAGGGCGGTGTTCGAGAATTTCGACGAGTTCAAGTCGCTGCATCCGGCCTTCGCCAATCTCGATCCGGCCAAGATGGTGTCGGAGGGGAATTCCGCGCCGCTGCATCCGGGCGCTGAAAAATACTTCAAGGAAAAGGGCTGGCTGAAGTAGGCTTCGTGATCTGACGACAGTCCGGCGGGTCCCGTGGACCCGCCGGGGCCATCCGCAACAGGAGGCGTCATGAGCGAAGTGAAGGAACAACCGGCCAGCGTCGATCTCGAAGAGCTCGAACAACTTGTCGCGGAGGCCGATACGGGTGGCCGGCATCCGGGCGGAATAGTCGCTCGAATCCTGCTCTGGGTTGCAGTTGCGTGGTCGCTTTTCCAGCTCTGGTATGCTTCGCCTTTGCCGTTCGTGTTCGGCTTCGGCATCCTCAATGACACGGAAGCGCGCGCCATCCATCTCGGCTTCGCGCTGTTCTTGACCTTCCTCGCCTATCCGGCGCTGAGATCCTCGCCCCGCGATCGCGTGCCAGTGCTCGACTGGGTGCTGGCCGTGGTGGGCGGATTCGCCGGCGCCTACCTCTTTCTCTTTTACGTCCAGCTTTCCGGACGGCCGGGCCAGCCGACCACGCTCGATCTCGTCACCGGCACCGTTGGCATCCTGTTGCTCCTCGAGGCGACGCGCCGCGCGCTCGGCCTTCCGATGGTGGTCGTGGCGTGTGTCTTCATCTTCTACACCTTTGCCGGCCAGTACATGCCGGACGTGATCCAGCATCGCGGCGCTTCGCTCAACAAGTTTCTAAACCATCAATGGCTGACCACCGAAGGCGTCTTCGGAATCGCGCTTGGCGTGTCGACGAGCTTCGTCTTTCTCTTCGTCCTGTTCGGCACGCTTTTGGAGAAGGCAGGCGCCGGCAACTGGATGATGCAGATCTCCATCGCGCTGCTCGGCCATTTGCGCGGTGGTCCGGCAAAGGTCGCCGTGGTCTCATCGGCCCTCAACGGCGTAGTGTCCGGCTCGTCCGTCTCCAATGTGGTGTCGGGCGGCATCTTCACCATCCCGCTGATGAAGCGCACCGGCCTTTCCGGTGTCAAGGCGGGCGCCATCGAGGCCGCGGCCTCGATCAACGGCCAGATTATGCCGCCGGTCATGGGTGCGGCCGCCTTCCTGATGGTCGAGTACGTTGGCATTCCCTATTCGGAGATCGTCAAGCACGCGCTGTTGCCGGCGGTTTTTTCCTACATAGCACTGCTCTACATGGTTCACCTCGAAGCGATAAAGATGGACCTGAAGACGATCCCGCAGCGTCCGACGCCGGCAAGAGAACGAATGCTGCGGATGGGGCTGGGACTGTCGGGCAGCATTCTCGCCGTCTGTATCGTCTATTACGGCATTGTTGCTATCCAGGCTGTCTTGGGCGGGACCGCGCCGCCGGTGCTCGCAGTCGCTGGCGTGGCTCTCTACGTCGCCTCCGTCTGGTATTCCTCCCGCTATCCGGATCTCGCGCTCGACGACCCGAACGCGCCGATCCTGGAATTGCCGCGCGCCTGGGACGTCACGCGGACCGGGCTCGATTTCCTGATCCCGATCGCCGTGCTTCTGTGGTGCCTGATGGTCGAGCAGATGTCGCCTGGCCTCTCGGCATTCTGGGCAACGGTCTCGATCCTCGGTATTGTCGCCACCCGCAAGCCGCTGATGGCGGTATTTCGTAAAGAAAACCTCGTCGCCTCGGTGCGTGCTGCCTGGGACGACCTGATCGACGGGCTGGCGCTCGGCGCCCGCAACATGATCGGCATCGGTATCGCCACGGCCACCGCCGGCATCGTCGTCGGCACGATCACGCTGACCGGTCTCGGCCTGATGATGACGGAGCTCGTCGAGTTAATCTCCGGCGGCAACGTCATCCTGATGCTGATCCTCATCGCAGCGATCAGCCTTGTGCTCGGCATGGGTATCCCGACCACCGCAAACTACATCCTGGTCGCCACGCTGATGGCGCCGGTCGTGGTCGATCTCGGTGCGCAGGCCGGATTGCCAATCCCGTTGATCGCTGTCCACCTGTTCGTCTTTTACTTCGGTATCATGGCGGATATCACTCCGCCCGTCGGGCTGGCGGCCTTCGCGGCGGCGGCGATTTCCAAGGAAGATCCGATCGCCACCGGTTTCCAGGGCGCGCTCTATTCGCTGCGTACCGCGATCCTGCCCTTCGTCTTCATCTTCAACCCGGCGATCCTGCTGATCGGAGTCGACACCTGGCCTCAAACGATCTGGGTGGCGACGGTCTCATTGATCGCCATCCTGCTTTTTTCGGCCGCGACCATGAACTGGTTCGTGACGAAAAGCCGTCTGTGGGAAAGTGCCGCCCTGCTTCTCATCTGCTTCACGCTGTTTCGGCCGGACTGGTGGCTCAACCAGGTGTCGCCGCCTTACGAGGAATTGCCGGCGAGCGAGTTCCTGTCGGCAGTCGGGCAGGCGCCGGCCGACGGCCGCATCAATTTCGTCGTCGAGGGTGTCGACCTCATGGGCGAAGATGTACGCAAGACCGTCAACGTGCCGCTCGGCGAGCCGGGCGAGCCGCTGGAGCGGCTGCGCGGCATCGGTCTTACCATCACGCAAGCGGGCGACGCGCTGATGATCAGCAATGTCGATTTCGGATCCTACGCCAAGCGCATCGGGCTGGATGTCGGATATGACGTGGTGGCGGTGCTCAGAAAGGCCGACCAGCCGTCGAGCCTCATTCCAATCGGCCTGGCGCTTGCTGCGACCGCCGGCGTTGCGGCTCTGCAGTTTGCGCGAGCCCGCAAGCAGGCGGAGGTAGGCGGGGCGACTGGCTAAGTCTGGAACGGTTGACAACAGCTGGCGGCAGGCGCCGGGAAAAACCTCAGTCGGCGGTCAGGACAACCT
>NZ_RZTA01000046.1:0-44465 GCF_004023115.1 Mesorhizobium sp. M6A.T.Cr.TU.017.01.1.1 | reverse complement strand
GAAGGCGGGGGGTGGGGCCCTGCGTGCAGCGCGCCGACGAAAAAGAACGTCGAGCACTTCGCAGACGACCCCACCCGGACCTGCGGTCCGACCTCCCCTCGAGGGGGAGGTAGCCGGCGTCTACTGCTGCGGCGCCGAGTCGATGATCGACTGCATGGTTTCCTGCGCATTGGCGATGGCGCCGTCGACGTCTTCGCCGAAGAAGACCTCGTTGACCATCTGGTTCCACGGACCGTTGGCGGAGTTGATCAGATCGTTGAACACCACCGAATAGGGCGTGCGGCCCTTGGCCATGGCCTCTGCGGCGACCTTGTAGCGCGGGTCTAGGTCCTTCAGCGCCTCATTGGCGATGTCGCCGCGCACGGGAAGGCTGCCGTATTTCGCCAGGATGGTCTGGCCTTCGAGCGAATAGGCGAAATCGAGGAACTCCTTCACCACCGCGACCTTCGTGGTGCCCTTGGTGACGACGAAATTGTCACCGCCGGCAAAGGACGACCAGCCGCCATCCTTGCCCGGCAGGAAGGTGACGCCGTAGTCGATGTCTGGGTATTGCGTGTTCAGCGCGCCGATGGCGAAGGCGCCGGACGGCGAGATGCCGATATTGCCGCCGGCGAAGGCGGCAAAGAAGTTGGAGCCGGTGTCGGTCTGCGCACCTGAAGGCACCAGATCCTTCTTGACCATCGAGCGGTAGAGGTCGATCGCGCCGCGCAGCTGCGGGCTGTCGAGCGTCGCCTTCGAGCCGTCCTCGGTGAGGATGTCACCGCCCGAGGCCCAGATCAGCGGCGTGAAGGTGAAGATGTTGCAGCCGCCGCAATTGCCGGAGAAATAGAAGCCCTTGATGTCGCCGCCAAGCGCGTTGACCTTTTCGGCGGCGGCTTCGATCTCGGCCCAGTTGGTCGGGCCTTTTTCGGGGTCGAGCCCTGCCTGCTTGTACAGCTTCTTGTTCCAGATCAGCACCGAACTATCGGCGGAGAACGGCAGCCCGTAGATGCGGTCCTTGTAGGTGCCGGTTTTGACGTGTGCCGGCGACAGGCTGTTGAAATAAGGCAGCGATTTCGCCCAGTCGGTGATGTCCTCCAACTGGCCGGCGGCAGCGAAGGACGGCGTGTAGATCAGGTCGAGCGAGAGCGCGTCGGGTGCTGTGCCGCCGGCGGCGGCGGCGCCGTATTTCGGGATGATCTCGGCATTGGGGATGATGTCCAGCTTGACCTGGTTCTCATGCCCCTTGTTGAAGGCATCGACGATGCGCGGCATGAAGTTCGAGCCGTCTGCGCGAACCCAGATGTTGGCGGTCTCGGCGGCGGCCGCCGGAAAGCTCAGGATGCTCGCGGCAATAGCGAGCCCGGCAATCATAGTTCTCATGGTTCTCCTCCTCATGGTTCTGTTTTCCTGCGACCGCGCTCCCCGCGCGGCGGCTTTTCGCTTCGATGCATGTCGTGATCCCAAAACCGCTGCGCACTTTTGGGCGACATGCATTTTCTGTTTGATGCATGTCGTTATCCCAAAACCGCTGCGCACTTTTGGGCGACATGCATTTTCTGTTTGATGCATGTCGTTATCCCAAAACCGCTGCGCACTTTTGGGCGACATGCATAGTCTCAGCCGTCCGGCGGACGGCCGCATGACTGACGCACCACCAGCCGGCACGGCAGTTTTCGGATGCCCGGCTCGGCGGGTTCGCCGCCGACGAGCGAAAGAAGTGTTAGACCGGCCTCGCGCCCGAGTGCCGCCAGGTTCATGTCGACAGAGGTCAGCGGCGGGCGGGTTGCCTCGGCCACGATCTGCCAATTGTCGAAACCGATGACGCCGACATCGTCCGGCACATCAAGCCCGCGCTCGCGCAGCGCGTCGATGACACCGCGCGCGATCTGGTCGTTGCCGCAAAAGACGGCATCGGGCTTTTCGCCCTTTCCCTTGAAGAGCTTCTTCACCGCCTCGTGACCCCACGCTTCCGACCACGATCCGAGCAATGGTTCCATGACCGGCAAGCCTTTTTCGGTCAGCACGTCACGATAGGCCTGTGCCCGCGCATGCACCACCGCAAAGCTCGCCGGCCCGGTGACATGGGCGATACGCCGGCGCCCGAGCCGCCAAAAGTGCTCGACCGCCAGGCGCGCGCCGCCGGCATCATCGGACACGAAAGCGATGGCGTCGGGATCGGGCTGGGTGAAGGCGTAGATCACGGGAACGCCGAGATTGGACAGGTCGACCGGCAGGTGGCGATCGATGCGCTTGCCGGTGGCGATGATGCCGTCGACGCGCTTGTCGAGCATGGCATCGACATGGAGCTGGCCGAGGCGCTGGTCGTCCTCGACATTGCAGAGAAACACCGAGACGCCCTTGTCGACCAGCGCATCCGAAATACCCGACATGACCGGCAGCGAAAACCGGCCATAGGTGTCGTTGGTCAACAAGCCGACGGTGAAGGAGCGCCGGCGCAACAGGCTCTGCGCCAGGCTGTTCGGGCGAAAGCCTAGCCGCTGCGCCGTCTCGCGAATCCGCTCGCGCGTCTCGGCGGTCATCCGCCCCTGCCCGTTCAGCGCCTTTGAGGCCGTGGCGACGCTGACGCCGGCGAGCGCTGCCACCTCGCGGAGGGTGACTGGCTTGGTGAAGACTGGCTGGGCGTCGGATGCCATGGTGCGCGGCATATTTCCTTAGTTGGGAAAAGGTTTTCTCTTGTTGGCCTGCGAGGCGCTGATTGGTGAGGTCAGCGGTGCGGGCGGTTTGGGAAAAGGTTTTCTCAGAGGGAGATTAGGGGAAGGATATGGGGATGGCAAGAGGGATAGATTTGGTTTTGGGCGTGTCTAAGATTTCTGCCAGGTGCCGTGATCCACGATCGCTTTGCGTCATTTGCAGACGTCAGCGAGTGCAGCCACTATGGTCCGTGTTCATATCGGACGTTTCCGGGACGCCGCGCGGATCCCTCCCGCCATTGATGCGATCGAGTTCGCAGCCACCTGGCGGAAGGCGGAAGGTTCTGATCCGCCCTTTCCTACTGCTGCGGTAGGAAGACTTCTTGATTCAGCCACCAGCCCAAACTGCTGGATTTGGCAGCCCAGGAAGGATAGGCTTGGTTTTTGGTTCAGGCGATGGAACAGAGACTAGCCGCAATTCTGGCTGCCGATATGGCGGGCTACAGTCGGCTAATGGAGGCCGACGAAACCGGCACGCTCGCACGCCTCCGGACCCATCGCATAGAACTGATCGATCCCGCCATCGCGAAGAACAAGGGCCGGATCATCAAGACCACCGGTGACGGCATGCTCGTTGAGTTCCAGAGCGTGACCGATGCCGTGAAGTGCGCCGTGGAAATCCAACAGCGCATGAAACGGCGCAATTCGGATGTGCCGCAAGAACGGCGTATCGAATTCAGGATCGGCATAAATCTCGGCGACATCATTTTCGACGATGACGACATTTTCGGCGACGGCGTCAATATTGCCTCGCGCATCGAGCAACTCGCCGACGTCGGCGGTATCTGCGTGACCGCAGCGGTGGCGACCCAAATTGCCGACCGTCTCGAAATTGCCATGGAGGACCTGGGCGAGAAGACGTTAAAGAACATCAGCCGCCCGGTTCGCCTCTATCGCATTGGGTTTGACAGTGCTGTCCTGCCAGAAGTCGAGGCAAAGCGATCCATTTCGAAACCTTCGATAGTGGTGCTGCCATTCGACAACATGAGCGGCGACCCCGAGCAGGAATTTTTCGCGGACGGACTGACCGAGGACATCATCACCGAACTGTCCCGCCACCATGAGCTGTTCGTCATCTCGCGCAATTCCAGCTTCGTCTACAAGAACCGCGCCGTGAATGTGCGCGAGGTGGCCGAGAAACTCGACGTCCAATACCTGGTGGAGGGAAGCGTCCGCAAGATCGGCGACAGGGTGCGCGTGACGGTTCAGCTCATCGACACGGCGAATGACGCTCATATTTGGGCAGACAAATATGACCGGAAGCTGGATGACATATTCGCGATTCAGGATGAGGTGACCGCGGCGATCGCAGCCACGCTGCCCGGTCGTGTCGAGGCGGCTCAGCGGGACCAGCTCGCGCGGGCGAAACCTGCAAACATGGCCGCGTATGAATGTGTGCTTGCTGCCAAGGTGCTGCATCACCGAAGCACGATTGCGGATAATGAACGCGCGCAAACCTTGATAAACAGGTCCGTCGCGCTCGACCCGGATTATGCCCATGCCCATGCCTGGCGGGCCTGTATCCTTGGCCAGGCCTGGGTCCATAACTGGTGCGAAGACAGGGATGCCGTCTGGAACGACATCATGGCAGCGCTGGACAGGGCGCTGGCGCTGGACGACAACGATGCCGATGTTCACCGCATCCTCGCCGCAGTGAACGTGAACAACAATGAGCTGACCACAGCGCGCTACCATCAAGAGCGCGCCCTCGCCCTCAATCCCAATTACGACCTCGTGGTGGTGCAGCAAGGCGAGTTATTGACGTGGCTGGGGAGGCCGGAAGAGGGAATTGAATGGATCCGCAAGGCAATGCAGTTGAACCCGCACCACCCGGAGAGGTTCTGGAGCCATCTGGGAAAGGCCCATTTCGCCGCGCGCCAATATGGCGAGGCGATCGAAGCTTTCATGCATCTGTCAACCATGGACTCGGTTCAGCACGCTTTCGCCGCTGCCTGCTACGGCTGGCTCGGCGACGAAATCGCGGCCGCGGCGCACCTAGCCAAGATCAGAACGCTCGATCCCCAATTCGACCTCGATTCATTTATCGCCACCCTGCACTATGCCCAGGAGGCTGATGCGCAGCACGTCCGCGAAGGACTGCTGAAAGCCGGTATTGCCCATCTGTAGCCAGCCCGTGACTACGAACCAGATCCAATCGGGGATAGGCAAAAGACCGGCCCCCCACCCGATGCGGACCTTGCGGCATGACCGAACGACGGGCGGCGCAGGGCCAGAGGCGGCCGTTCCACCCACCTACCAACACGCTCCCACGCCGGCGGCGCCTCACTGCTTAAAACAGTGGTCGCGGTGCCACTGCAAAAAATGAGGATGCGGGCGTTCAAACTGTCGGCCCGGCGGAAGTGCGCGGCGAGTCTTGTTTATGAACGCTTGCACGCTGTCGAGGTCGTTGACCTGTCGCGAGATCAGGATTTCCAAGTCATCGGATAGGCTGATCAACCCGCGATCGAACATCCAATGTGCAGTGCCGGACAGCGCGATCCCATTGTTGATGACGTCGGGACCGTTCGCTTCGACCGGTCGAATATGCGCGGCAGAAACCTCTGCTCGGCCGCCGCCATTTATCAACTTCAGTCCCGTGATCGCGCAGCGCTCATCATAGGCGCGCAGGACGATGCGACGGAAAATGCGGTCCCGCACAATTCGCGATCCGATATAGCTCACGCGGTCACGGCTCTGCTCGAACTCGAATGGCGCCTGTTCATCCTGAAAGCCGGTGCCGGCCTCATCAACGCGCGGCAGCAACAACTCATTCGTGTCCAGGCCCAGATCGATGATGCGGTTGAAATCGGCTGGACTGATTGAGCGGACGGCCGCTTGGGCGCGACCGGAAATCCGTCCTTGGTCGTTGAATAAGCCTCGTTCAACGAGACCATTAGGTCCGTTAAATTGAACAGGATTGACGAAGTCGAGATAGGTGCCGGGCTCAATCAGAGCGAGGTACATATCAGGCGTCACAGGATCGGAAATGATCTGTTGGACTTTGGCTACGGCGTAATAGCCACGGGTATCGTTTACCTTGCTAGGCTCGTAGTAAATGATCCAGCCGCCGACGCATGCTTCGGCGCGACTCAGATACGGGCGAGGAAACTGATATTGCTCTGCGGGGCGGTCGTTGTATCTCGAATCTGAGCGGTGAATGAAGACCCCGAATCCCATGATCTTCCTGCAATGCGTTCTTTGGGAATATCTACCTCAGATGTAACACCAATCCGATCTTGGGAACTTAGTCCAGGTCGGAGAAGCTTTTCCCCATGGTATCGGTCCTTTGGAGGCGAATAGGGAAAGCCGCTAACAAGCGACCGCGCTATTTTCACCAAGCTGTCGCAAAAGGCCCGCGTCGTCCGTCCTCCGACAGAAGAAGGAGAGCGCCATGAGAAAACTTATCGTCACCGAATTCATCAGCGTCGATGGCATCGCCGAGGTCGAGAAATTGCCTGGCGTGACCTGGAACGATGAAATGCAAAAATTCAAAGAGGACGAGCTTGCCGACAGCGGCGCCATGCTTCTGGGCCGCACGACCTATGAGATTTTTGCCGGCTCATGGCCCAATGAAACCGGAGACTTCGCCGACCGCTTCAACGCGCTGCCGAAATATGTCGCGTCGACAAGCCTGAAGACGCTCGACTGGAAACCGGCCGAGCTGCTGACGGGCGCACTGCCGGAAGCGGTCAGGGAACTGAAGCAAGGCAGCGGCGGCAACATCTATGTGCATGGCAGCCTCAGCGTCGCGCAGGAATTGCTGCGCCATGGCCTGGTCGATCGCGTCAGGCTGCTCAGCTACCCCGGTGCCGTCGGCCATGGCAAGAAGCTGTTCCCGCCCGGCGAACAAGTGCCGCTCGCGCTGATTTCGGCCACGCCATTCAGCAACGGCGTGGTGGCGCTTGAGTATGCGCCTGTGACGGCGAAGTCGTGATGGCGCCAATGACAGCCAATCTCCCCCACAAGCAGGGCTATCGCATATGGGTAAGTACCCCCCTCACCCGGATTGCCAACCGAATTGCGAAAGGCAATTCGGGACTATCCGACCTCTCCCCAAGGGGAGAGGAGCCAGCGCTGACGCTTCTCTCTTCTCCCCGCCGGGGAGAAGGTGGCCGCGAAGCGGCCGGATGAGGGGTCGGTTCGACCGGGCGCGGCCTCCCTCTCTTGCGACAGTGGAGGTTGGCGCATTACGCGAGACGGCCCCCTCTGGCCTGCCGGCCATCTCCCCCTCAAGGGGGGAGAAGCGTTTCGGCCATCAGCGCCTCGCTCCAACCTTACAGCGCCCGCCCCTCCCAGCTTCAGTCCTTCTCCCGCTCGGCCGCGACCAGGATCTCGACAAACCTCGTCACCTTGGGCGGCCGGAAGCGCGCGGCGGGGTAGACCGTGTAGATGCCTCCGGAGGGAGGGCGCCACTCGGGCAGGATGTGGACGAGCCGCCCTGAGGCCAGCTCATCCCGCACCAGGAAATCCGCCGACAGGCCGGCGCCGGCGCGGACGGCCGCCAGCACTGCCGGCGTTGCTTCGATGGCGATCGTGGCCTGCATGCGCATAGGTAGCCGGCTCATTCAAAGCCGTGTCGTCGGTCAAAAGCGAGAATGCCGGTCCACCTCTGCCACGGCGGTCATCCGGTGACCGGCGTGCGGTTGACGAATCGTCGAGAAGCCTTTCGACAATCGGCGCCGGAACCTTTTTTGTTTTAGAATGTTCTAATGCTTCGGCTGCATTCCGTTTCGCGTGGAATTCAGGCCCGCGAACCAAAGATGACCGCCGATTGGCAATCGTCTTTGGGAGGGACGTGACATGCCCTTGCGTTTCAACGGTACAGCAACAATTTTCGCTCTGCTCCTGTCTTCAAGCTTGATCCCCGCCGCGGCTCAAATGAGCGCGAAAGAGAAAATAAGCGGGAAGGATTTCGACAACGCTGCCGCCGAGCAGGCCAAGCGATATCTCGAGGAAGGTCGCGAGACATTCCGCTTCGACACCTTCGGCAGCGAGGATTTCTGGGGCGGCAAACTTAAACTCCACGAGGCAATCGCAGGTGAGAAGCTGGGCGGCACGGGACCCGGCCTGAGCCCACAGAAAGCCCTCGAACTCGGCCTCAAGGTCGATGTGAACGCCATTCCCAAGGATGTGGCCGATGCGCTCAACAAGGGCGCGGTCGACCTCGCAGATCCCGCGAGCACGCTTGTCCTGCTGAGAGCCAATGCCGTTGTCGGGGTGACCGGGTTCTTCGCCGAGGACGGAAAGACGCTGACTTCGGTGGGCATCCAATGCGCGGTGTGCCATTCAACCGTCGATGACGCCTATGCGCCCGGGATCGGACAACGGCTGGACGGCTGGCCCAACCGTGACCTGAATATCGGCGCGATCGTTGCCCTCGCACCTGATCTCACGGCGTTCACCGAGATGCTGCAGATATCCGAAGCGGAGGTGAAGAAGGCGGTTGAGGCGTGGGGTCCCGGGAAGTTCGATGCCGAACTGAACCTCGATGGCAAAGCATTCCGGCCGGACGGCAAGACGGCCGCCACGCTCAATCCGGCGGCATTCGGATTGGCCGGTGTAAACAACCACACATGGACCGGAGCCTGGGGCACGGTGAGCTACTGGAACGCTTATGTGGGCAATCTCGAGATGCACGGGAAAGGCGTGTTTTACGATCCGCGCCTTGATGACGCCGAGAAGTATCCGGTCGCAGCACGAACGAAGCAGGGCCACAAGCAGGACAAGCAGGACCGGATTACGGCCAAGTTGCCGGCGCTCCATTTCTATCAACTTTCGCTGCCGACACCGAAACCGCCGGAGGGCGCCTTCGACAGCGCCGCTGCGGAGAAAGGAGAGGTTCTCTTCAACGACAAGGCCAAATGCGGCACTTGCCACGTGCCACCGCTCTTCACGGAACCGGGCTGGAACCTGCATACCGCCGACGAGATAGGGATCGATGATTTCCAGGCGATGCGATCTCCGGACGAGCGCTACCGGACGGCATCGCTGCGAGCCCTTTGGGACATCGAGAAAATTCACAAGGGCGGTTTCTACCACGATGGGCGGTTCGCCACACTCGATGACGTTGTCGAGCACTATGACGGTCATCTGAGCCTTGACCTAACCGATCAGGAAAAGAGTGATCTGATCGAATACCTGAAGTCGATTTGACCCGGCAGGCTTGAGCGAAGACCATCCCTCCAACAACGCGCGTGACATTTCACAGCGCGCTCCCCTCCCCGACCAAACCCTCCTTCTGCTCAGCCGCAATCAGCATCTCAACAAACCTCGTCACCTTGGGCGGCCGGAAGCGCGCGGCGGGGTAGACCGTGTAGATGCCGCCGGAGGGCAGCTGCCATTCGGGCAGGATGTGGACGAGCCGCCCTGCGGCCAGCTCATCCCGCACCAAAAAATCCGGCAGCACCGACAGGCCGGCGCCGGCGCGGACGGCCGCCAGCACTGCCGGCGTCGCGTCGATGGCGATCGTTGCCTGCATGCGCACGGCCTCATGCTCGGCGTCGCCGCGCGAAAATTGCCATAGCAGCGGTTCGCGCAGCGCCATGTTGGCGACGAAGGGTAGCCCGGCAAGGTCTTGCGGTTCGCCGGCCGTGAAGCGCCCGGCAAACTCAGCGCCGCACACCATGAATTGCCGGAAGGTGCCGATCCGTCGCGCCTGCAGGCTGGAATCGGCCAGCCAGCCGACGCGGATCGCCACGTCCATCCCGCCGGAAGCCAGGTCGATCGTCTCGTCGCCCAGCGTCAGCTCCACCCGGCAGGCGGGATAGCGCGCGCTGAAGGCGGCGACCACCGGCACCACCGCCGACGTGCCGTAGTCGTTGGGCGCCGCAATGCGCAGTGTGCCGGTCGGCTCGGTGGCCGCCTGCGCGAGCTCGTCGAAGGCATCCTCGGCCTGCTGCAGGACTTGTAGGCAGCGGGCATGGAATGTCCGGCCGGCTTCGGTCGGATGGACACGCCGCGTCGTGCGGATCAGCAGCGTCGTTCCGACATCGCGCTCCAGCCGCGCCACCTGCTGGCTGACGACCGCCTTGGTGATGCCCAGCCGCTCGGCGGCCCGCGTGAAGGAGCCGGCATCGACCACCGCGGCGAAATAGGCCAGCCGGTTCAGGTTCATGCGTGGCTCATGGCAAATGCGACCTCATTGTCAGGCAATGG
This sequence comes from Mesorhizobium sp. M6A.T.Cr.TU.017.01.1.1, assembly GCF_004023115.1. Lineage (NCBI taxonomy): Bacteria > Pseudomonadati > Pseudomonadota > Alphaproteobacteria > Hyphomicrobiales > Phyllobacteriaceae > Mesorhizobium > Mesorhizobium sp. M6A.T.Cr.TU.017.01.1.1. Next base: position 34,617 of record NZ_RZTA01000046.1, on the reverse strand, counting down.
CATACATTACGTCTATTTTGTTGGCCTTCAATACGCATTCTACCTTTGCCATCTTCCTAAGATCGAGGCTGCGCGGGAGCCGCCCGAAGTCGGCATTTTCAAACCCCAGGAGACATCCATGTTCACACGGAGAGCCATCATGAAAACCACCCTCGCCGCCGGCGCCGCCGCCGTCTTCGCTCCCGCCGGGCTTGGCCATGCAGCTGGCGGACTTTCCTGGAAACATTTTCCGGCTGGGGAAAACGGCTTCTTTCGCGCCCCCGTGCTGATCACCGGCGCCTCCGAGGCGCTGCTGATCGACGGCGGTTTCACCTACCCCGACGGCCGAGCCGTGGCCGAGGCGACCAAGGCGACCGGCAAGACGCTGACCACCATCTATGTCAGCCAGTCCGACCCGGACTATTATTTCGGCCTCAAGCCGATCAAGGAGGCTTTCCCGCAGGCACGGGTGATCGCCGCAGCCGAGACGGTGGCCGCCATCAACGGCAGCGTCGACAAGAAAATCGCCGTTTGGGGGCCGCAGCTCAAGGAGAACGGCCCGCAGGCGCTCGCCGATATCGTCATCCCCGAAGTGTTCGACGGTAAGACGCTCACCGTCGATGGCGAGGCCATCGAGATCGTCGACGCGGAAGGCCTCGCCAACCGGCGCTATCTCTCGGTGCCGTCGCTGAATGCGGTGTTCGGCGGGATGATGATTTTTTCGGGCGTGCATGTCTGGACCGCCGACACGCCGAGCAAAGAACAGCGCGCCGCCTGGCTCGCCAATCTCGAAAAGATCGCTGCCGCCAAGCCAGAAATCGTCGTGCCCGGCCACATGACGCCGCAGGCCGCCACCGACCTGTCGGGCGTTGAGCACACCAAGGCGTATCTCATTGCCTTCGAGGAAGAACTGGCCAAGGACGCGGCCGCGCTCAAGGGCGCCATGGAGGCCCGCTTCCCCGGCCTCGGCATGGGCGTCGCGCTCGACATCGGCTCCAAGGTCGCCACCGGCGAGATGAAGTGGGGCTGAGGGCGGCAATCTTTCCTTCTCCCCTTGTGGGAGAAGGTGGCCGCGAAGCGGTCGGATGAGGGGTGCTCCAGCTTGGCAAGGACGGCGCTCCGTCCAACAACCCTCATCCGGCTCGACGCTGCGCGCCGATCCACCTTCTCCCACAAGGGGAGAAGGCAAGGGGCGAGGGGCGGCGCAAAGCTGGAGTGATTGCCCTTCGCGGTCGCTCAAACGCCCCTCACCCAATGTTCTGAATCCGCCCCCAGGTGCTCTTGGTTCCCCAGATGCCGGAGCGTAGCGCCTCGAGCTGCACGATCTGGCTGTGGTCGACGAACAGATTGATCTCGTTGCCGTAGTTCTTGACGTACCATTCGAAGACCGCCGGGTCGGCGGCTTCGAACATCACCTTCTCCAGCTCGAGCTCGTTGATGATGCGGGCCACCACGTCGGTGCGCCAGGAGGTCACGTTTTCGGTGATTCCTTCACTCTCGATCATGATGATGTCGGCGCCGGCATCGAGGGCGCGCCTGGCCTGTGCGACCAGCCAGCCGACATCCCTGGTGCCTTCGGCTTCGAGCTCCTTGGCCGATGTGTCGCCACCGGCCCCGAACTGGATTCCGAGCTCCGGCTTGGCCTTGAGCCCGGCCTTTTTCACGGTTTCGACCAGGCGCAGCAGCGCTTCCGTGGGCAGGCTGATAAAGCCGGTGGAGATCTCGATCACGTCGAACCCCAGCGCCTTGGCTTCCTCGATGTAGCGGTCGACGGCGTCCGGGCCGAAGCGGAGGACATTCTCGATCCAGCCGCCCGTCGACACATAGGCATCGTGATCATGCGCAAGCTTGTTGATGGATTTCACCGCTTCGGGCGGCATCAGGGCGAATGATCCGCCGGCAAACTTGATGCCGTCGATCCAGTTGCCCATGATTTCCAGTACGTCGGCCAGATGGCGCGGCCCATAGGCGCTGTAATAAGGCCCGCGAATCTCGGTCAGGCCGGTCTTGCGCGGCTTGGAAGAGCGTGCGGCGCGCGGGATGAAGGAGAAGGCTGTGTCGGGCATTTCTGGCCTCGGCGGTCGGTTCTCCTGCGTTAACGATTTGGCCCGCGATCCGATCCCGCGCAAATTGGGCTGGAACCCTTGGCGTCACTGGTTGTTGGCGGGAAGGAGGTCTGGGATGCCGCAGATCGCGAACAATGCCGCCGCCCGAAGCAGCGCAAAACTGTTCCTGTGCGGCGACGTGATGCTCGGGCGCGGGATGGACCAGATCCTCGCCAATCCGGGCGACCCGCACCTGTCCGAGCGCTATGTCAAATCGGCGACGACCTATGTCGAGCTTGCCGAACGCATCAATGGCCCGATCCCGAGAAAGGTCGACGATGCCTATGTCTGGGGCGATGCGCTCAGCGAATTGGAGCGTGAAGCTCCCGATGCGCGCATCATCAATCTCGAGACCAGCATCACAACCAGCCTGTCCTTGGCGCCCAAGGGGATCAATTACAAGATGAACCCGGCCAACATCGGCTGCCTGGCGGCGGCGCGGGTCAGCTGCTGCGTGCTCGCTAACAACCATGTGCTCGACTGGGATGAGCCTGGCCTCGTCGAAACCCTCGATACGCTCCGGCATGCCGGCCTCGCCTATGCCGGGGCCGGCCTTGACGCGGACGAGGCGGCGGCGCCTGCCGCCATCGAACTGGCCGGCGGCGGCCGCGTGCTCGTCTTCGGCTTCGCGCTCGAGACGAGCGGCGTTCCAGCTTCATGGGCAGCCGGAGCCTACAAGCCAGGGATCAATCTGCTGGCGGATGTCTCTGCCCGGTCGCTCGCGCAGATCGCCCGATCCGTGGAGGCCATAAAACAGCCCGGCGACCTCGCGGTGGCCTCGATCCACTGGGGCGGCAACTGGGGCTACCAAGTCCCCGCGGAAGAACGCGCGCTTGGCCATGCTCTTGTCGATGTTGCAGGTTTCGACGTCGTGCATGGGCACTCCTCCCACCATCCCAAGCCGATCGAAATCCATGACGGCCGGCTGATCCTTTATGGATGCGGCGACTTCCTCACCGACTATGAGGGAATCACCGGCTACGAAACCTTTCGCGGTGAACTTGCGCTGATGTACCTGCCGCGGCTCGCCATACCGGACGGCACGCTTGTTTCGCTCGACGTCGTGCCGTTCCAGCTCCGCAAATTCCGGCTAAACCGCGCCTCGCCCGAAAATGCCGTCTGGCTCGCGGCTATGCTCGAGCGCGAGTGCTCGCCTTTCGGCACTCATGTGGCGCTCGATAACCGTCTCACTGTCCTTTGGTGAAGCGCCTGCGGTTAGCAGCCAGCGATACTAATTTTCAAGCCTCTCCGGCCGTCCTCGGCCAAGCGCACCGTCGGCGCGGGCCTGCAGGTAGGCATAGATGTCGTCGATGTAGGGTGCGACGTTGGGGTCGTCGGCGAAGCCCTTCATCACCGAAGGGCCGCTGCGCACGCCGTCGCGAACGTTGCGGCGGAAGACCTCGATGGTGGGCAGCCGGTCGACAAGGGCCGAGGCGAACGTCGAGCCCATGCCATCGGGGCCATGGCAGTGATTGCAGCTGCCATGGTAGCGACGGAAGCCGTTGTAGGTTCGCGCGTCGACCTTAGCGCCGACAATTTCGTAGAACTTGCCCGCGGCCAGCTCAGCTTGCGAAGACGCGCCGAAGCCAGCGGCAACGGTAAAGACGACGACAGACGGGATGAGCCATGGAGACATCGCCAAGGACGCGCGTGCGAAGAGTGACTGACTTCGACTAATCGCCGCTGCGCGCTGTCGCGAGCACAAGCGAAAATCCAAAATAGTTGGAACCGTGCGGATTTTCGCTGGGTTTGGCGCGCCTCCGCTCGTCCCAAACATTCGCGCCACTACTCGAAACGTCTCAGTCGAAATTGGCCGGCGACGAGAACGGCCGATTGGCGTCGACAACGAAGATGGCCAGCTCATCGAGATCGCTTGTGCCGGCGTTGAACACCTCCATCGGCGTGTCGGCCCCGTGTCCGACCATCGTCGTGCCGGCTTCGGCATAGGCCACCCCGTGGGGTGTTCTCTGGCCGAGCTTGCCGGCCAGCACATAGAAGGCCTCCGGTCCCGGATGTGTATGGATCGGCGTCTTGACGCCGGGTGATCCACCGGCGCGGTTGACGCGCAGCAAATACTCGCTTGCGCTGATCGGAGGGACCGGTCCGATCTCGGCGACCTTGGTTCCGCCGGTCGTAGAGCCATCCTTCGGTCCAAGCGTGAACAGCCAGACCTTGCCTGCGACCTCCGCCGCAAGCGAGGTCGGGCCCGCAGCGCTTTGGGCCTGCGCCAGCGTTGGGAAATTTTCCAGCCGCCAGTACAACGGTCCGGAGGGCAGTTCCCTCACCTTTTTCTCAACCACCGGCTCGACGGCGAATTTGCCGTCTGCGGGCATTGAGGCTGACGTCGTCAGTCCGAAAGCACACAGTGAGAACATAAGCAGGCCAATACGGCGGGCGCTGAGGGAATGCCGCTTCATGGTTGGTCCTCCTATCGATGCAACGTGCCCCGGATTGCGGTTGGTCGGCGGCTACGATGATGCAGCCAGCGCCGCCGCAACGCGCCTGCCCCCGGATCACTCGACGGCGGTCATCAGTCAACGGCGAGCTTCGGAGAAGAAACCACGATCCCGTCTATCGGATGCGGGCTGACGACAAGCTTACCGCCAACGCGCAATATCTCGACGATCTGGTCCGACTCTCCCAGCTTGCCTGGCACCGAGAGCGCGACCTTCTGATTCTCGGTCAGTGTCGCCACGAAACGCACGGGCAAGCCAGCCTCGCCCTGCGCAATTGTGGTGACCACCCGATAGCCGTCCTCCTCCGGCGTGTAATAGACGACACCAAGAAAGCCGGCGAGATCGATGCTTTCGGCCTTCATGGCTCCAAGCTCGCCGGCATGCGCGGGCATCGCCGCCATGCAAAGTGCTGCAAAAGCAATGTACCTGTACATAATGCTGCTCCATCCCGAATTGTCCGGGCCGAACCCGGCTCAAGGTTTCAGCAATAGCGGTCGTGCGCCGTGATAGTCGGCGCACGCAGGCAGAATTCTTGATTAGTCCCCCCGGCTGCATCACTGTGGCGAAGGCTCGCGAGCCGGGAACGGCGCTGAACCCCACTGGTTGTCACAGTTCCGTGTGACCTTTTCTTCTGGGGCGCAAGCATTTCACTGCCCGGTTGCTTGCGCATCCCCTGTTTGGGGGAGATAATCGGAATTTAAGCGATCGCTAAAGTTTGGAGAGGCGAGAGCACCTGTGAGAGCGCGCGGCTTTCCGCGTCGGACGCGCTGTCGACATGCGGGGGGCCGTCGATGGCCAAGGCATTGTCGCATCATGAGCTGTCGAAGCTGATCGGCTCGATCTACGATTGCGCACTCGACCCGGAGCGATGGGAGCACGCGCTTGCCGGGATCAGAGATGCGCTCAACGCCCAGACCGCGGTCCTGCACCTTGACGACCTCACCAACGACCGGCTGCTGATCCACAGGACCGTGGGAATAGAGCCATACTGGCTGGAGCAACAGGCGAAACATATCCCCGAGATCCACGCCCGGCTGATCGAGGATCTCTCGACGTGGCCTTCGCTCGATGTGCCGCATGTGGTCTCACGCCATATCCCTCAAACATACCTGGAGACCTCCCGATATTTTCAGGAGTGGCTGAAGCCGCAAGGCCTGATCGACGTCATGTCGTTTTTCCTGATCCACACCCCTACCCGCCTTGCCGGCTTCGCCATTGCCCGGCATAAGCGGCAAGGCATTATCACCGGGCGTGAAATCAAGCTTGGCGGATTGTTGCTGCCGCATGTGCGCCGCTCCGTGATGATCAGCAACATGCTCGACATGGGCACGATCGAGCGCGCACGGATGGCCGAGGCGCTCGATGCGCTCACATGCGCCGTAGTCCTCACCAATGGACGTGGCGCGATCCTGCACGCCAATCACGCGGCCAAGCACATGCTGCGCAGCGGTGGCCCGATCCACGATGTCCATGGCATTCTGCAAGCAAAGATCCCGTCGGCTTCCAGGGAGCTTCACAGCGCCATCATGCTTGCGGCTCAGGATGATGCGAGCATCGGCAAGACAGGGCTTGCCGTCCTCCTCACCGAACCCGGCCTGCCGCCCGTCTTCGCCCGCGTGTTGCCTATGGCCGGTGGCGATCTGCGCGCCGGCATGGACCCCGCGGCGGTAGCCGCGGTGTTCATCGGCAATGCACCGGACGAGCATGACGCCGCCGACATGCTGGCGACAGCCTTTGGGCTCACGCTGGCCGAAACGCGCGTGCTCGCCAGCCTTCTCGCCGGGCACACCCTGGCCGAGACCGGCGCCAGCCTTCACATTGCCAGCACGACCACCAAGACGCATCTGGACAATATCTTCCAGAAGACCGGGGTCTCCCGTCAGGCCGGTCTGATGCGCCTTGTCATGCAGATCGTTCCGCCCGCGGGGCAGCCTGTTCCCTGAACTACAGTCATTCACCGCTTTGGATACAGGTATCCAACGCCGCGGATCGTCTTGATCAGCTCCGGCTTGGCCGGGTCCTTTTCGAGCCGGCGGCGCAGCCGCGTGATGCGGCTGTCGATGCTGCGGTCGAAGGGCTCGTCGCCCCTGGGTGGCGCAAGGTCGAGCAATTCGTCGCGACCAATGACCTGGCCGGCCCGGGTGGCGAAGGCGGCCACCAGATCAAGCTCCATCGGCGTCAGCGGAATGGCCACGCCGTTGGTGTCGACGAGGTTTCTTGCGCGGGCGTCAAACACATAGGTTCCGAAGGCGAAATGCCCGGCCGGCAAAGCGTCGGCATTGTTCAATCCCTTCGGCCTGCGCCTGCGCAACACCGCGGCGATCCTGGCTTCCAGCTCGACCGGTGCAAAGGGCTTTGCCAGATAGTCGTCCGCGCCGACCTCGAGACCCGCCACCTTGTCGAAGACCGAATCGGCGCCGGTCAGCATCAGGATGCCGGTGTCGTGATGCTCGCGCAGCCAGCGGGCCAGGCTAAAGCCGTTCTCGCCCGGCATATTGAGGTCGAGAACGACAAGATCCGCCTTCGCCGCCGCGATCGTCTCGCGCAGTTCGGCGCCGCCGGATGCCATGCGTATGCGGTAGCCCTTCGCCTGCAAATAGTCGGCGATCATGAACGCCACGTCGGTCTCGTCGTCCACGACAATGATGTCGGCCATGCGTTCCCCCGCGGCGAGCGACGCTCCAAACCTACAGGGCGCATTAACCCCGGGTCAATGTGCCCCGTCTGCTGCCGATTTCGGGCTGGTTCGACACAATTGAAACAATAGAGGCCGGGAGATTCGGTTCGCGGCATCTTCGTGAAACATCCCGCGGTTATTTGTCGAACGTCCCAGGCGGATGGCCGAGCAGGCGGCTTGACAGGCCGCGGGCCGTTCAGTCCATTGGCCCGCACGGAACAGCAACCGTCGTGACGGCGCATCCGTCTGTGGAGACCTCGCGTGACGACCTCCTCGAAGCTGTCCAGGCATTACGCGTCGTTGATGGCGGCCTGCGTTTTGCCTCTCCTCCTGCTTGTCGCCGGCATCGGCCTCTACCAGTTCTACACCCTGCAACAGTCATTTTTTCCCTATTCGATCATTTTGGTCGGGTTGCTTGTCTCGGCATTCGCTTTGCACCGAATGCTTCTGAGGGAGGTCGTCGGCCCGGCGATCTCGCTTGTCGAGCATGTCCGCTCCGGCGCCGCCGGCGAAAGCACCGACCCCGGGGCCGCGATCAAAACCTCGGCGCTTTGGCAGCCCTGGATAGACATGGCTTCGAGCATCTTCGCCGAAAACCGCAGGGCGCTGCGCGAGCTGGCCGACAGTGAGCAGCGCTACCGCAATGTTGTCGAGGCGCAGACGGAATATATCATCCGGGTCGCGCCCGATGGGCGCATGAGCTTCGCCAATGACGCCTACTGCCGCCTCGTCGGCAGGACGCGTGAGGAGTTGCTGAGCCCGGACTGGCACTATTTCAACTCGTTTTCCGCCGATTTCGGCAGCTTCGACGAGATCATCGGTCGAGTGACCCCGGAACGGCCGGTTTGCGAAGTGGAAGAGACCGGCGCCCTGAGCGATGGCCGCGAGGTCCACATTCATTGGACCGATCGCGGCATCTTCGACGCCAGCGGCAAGCTCATCGAAATACAGTCGATCGGACGCGATGTTGCCGAGCAGAAACTCGCCCGTCAGGCACTCGAGGCCAGCGAGCAGCGCTACCGCAGCGTGGTCGAGCTGCAGACCGAGTTCGTCGTCCGGATGTCGCCGGAGGGTCATTTGAGCTTCGTCAACGACGCCTATTGCCGGGCGTGCCGGATGACCCGTGAACAGCTTCTCGACCCGTCCTGGTGCGAACTCGATGTGCTGCCGCCCGACGAACGGCGCAGGTTCCTGGACCACCTTGCCCGCCTCACCCCGCAGGCGCCGGATGCCAGCATGGAACTTCTCAATGCGATGCCGGATGGCGTGCGCCGATGGCTCGCCTGGAACGATCATGGCATTTTCGACAGCGACGGGCGCCTTGTCGAAGTGCAGTCCGTCGGCCGCGATATCTCCGACCGCGTCCTGGCCGAGCAAGCCAGAATTGAAGCCGAAAAACTGTTGGCCGAACGGGAGGCGCAGTTTCGCGCCATAGCTGAAGGCGTGCCGCTGCCGATCACCATCTCGGCAATAGAAGGCCCCGAAATACTGTTCGTCAACGAGCCGGCGCGCAGGACGCTCGGCATCGAAGTCGGCCAGATCGGAGCCGAAGCGACGTCGACCTGGGAAGACCTCTCGCGGCGAGACCATCTCCTGCGGCTGTTGCTGAGAGATGGCATCGTCGACGCATTCGAAGCCGGCATGACCAATATGCAAGGCTCAAGAATGGATACGCTGGTTTCGGCGCGGCTGATCACGCAGGCCGGCCGTTCGGCAATGCTTGCTGCCGTCACCGACATCACCCGTCAGCGCGAATCCGAGGCGGAGATCGCCCGCCAGCGTGAAACGCTGTACCAGTCGGAAAAGCTCTCCGCTCTCGGTTCGCTACTGGCCGGCGTGGCGCACGAGCTCAACAATCCGCTGTCGGTCGTCATCGGCTATAGCTCGATGCTGAAGGAATTCTCGACGGACAAGGCGACCGTGGGACGCGCCGACAAGATCCACGCAGCGGCCGAGCGATGCTCGCGAATCGTCCGCACCTTTCTGGCGATGGCCCGCAAGAAGCCGCCGACACGGGGCGCCGTCGACATCAATGAAGTCGTGGTCGCTTCGCTGGAGCTCGCCGCCTACAGCCTGCGTTCGGCTGGGGTCGAAATCCGCACCGAGCTGGCGGAACCGCTCCCCAATATCTGGGGCGATAGGGACCAGCTTCATCAGGTCATCACCAACCTGGTGGTCAATGCGCAGCAAGCTCTGCTGCAGGTCCCGCACCCGCGGCGGCTGACCATCGTCACGTCAGGGGACGGCGATGCCGTCGAGGTGGTTGTCGCTGACAATGGCCCAGGCATGCCGGAGACTGTGCGCGCGCGTGCTTTTGAGCCTTTCTACACGACCAAAATGGCCGGCGAAGGCACCGGGGTCGGGCTGTCTGTCTGCCAGGGCATCGTGACGGCACACGACGGCAGCATAGAACTGGATTCGACGCAGGGCGGCGGCGCACGGTTCACGGTCCGGCTTCCGAGCGGCAAGGCAGAGACGGCTCCTGCGCCCGAGGCTGCCGGAAGGGCGCCGCCTGCGCCATCGGCGGCACGAATTCTGGTGGTCGACGACGATGCCGACATTGCCTCGATGATCGCCGAGATGCTGCGCCGCGACGGCCACGACGTCACCATTGCCGACGATGCGAATGCCGCCCTCAAGGCTGTGCGCGCGGATGGAATCGATCTGTTGATCAGCGACATACGCATGCCCGGCCTCGACGGCCCCGGCCTCTATCGCGCGCTGGAGCAACTGCGTCCCGGACTCGCCAATCGGCTTCTGTTCGTGACCGGCGACACGCTGGCGCCCGAGATCGATCGTTTCATCGGCGAGACGGGCGCGCCGGTGATCGAGAAACCACTCGATCCGCAGACCTTTCGCAGGCTCGTGATGGAGCGCCTGAGGGCGATGGAGACCAGCGCAATGGAAGAGGCTAAAGCGTGACAAAACAGAAATTGCTCATTGTCGACGACGAAGCGCCCTTGCGCGAGATGCTGTCGGATTACCTGCTCATGCACGGCTTCGACGTTCGATCCGTTCCGGATGGGGCGGGAATGCTGACCGAACTCGATCGCTTTGGCCCCGACCTCGTCATTCTCGACGTCAATCTCGTCGGCGAAAGCGGCTACGACCTCGCCCGCGAAATCGCCAAGGGCAGCCGCGTCGGCATCCTGATGCTGACCGCGGTCGGAGACCTGCCGCATCGGCTCGAAGGTCTTGCCGCCGGCGCCGACGACTATATGGCCAAGCCGTTCGAGCCGCGCGAACTCCTGGCGCGTGTCAGGAGCGTCATCCGGCGCCTGGGCGAGGAAGAACAGACCCCGGCAAATCGCATCCGTTTCGGTGGCTGCATCCTCGATATGGACGGCCGCACGATGGTCGATTTGGATGGCGCCGACGTGCAGTTGACGTCCATGGAATTCGACCTGCTGTGCGTCTTCGCGCGCCATCCCCGGCAGATATTGTCGCGCGACCAGCTGTGCAGGCTGGCCCACAACCGCGACCTCGAGCCGGGCGACCGGAGCATCGACATCCGCATCACCCGACTGCGCAAGAAGTTCGAGAGCGAGCCCGACGCTCCGACCGTTCTGGTGACGGTTCGCGGCGAAGGCTATGTCTACGAGCCTGCCCAGGACGAGGCGCGGCGCCGGTAGATACGGCGCTTCAAAGAGGCTGAGCCGTCCAGCTGTGACGGTTCACAGCTTACGCGATCGGCTTGCGCGCCCGGCGAAATTCCCTTCGCAGGCTTCGAGCCGTGTCGCGCGCGACCGGTATGGTCCAGCGCGCGGTCATCGTCGCGATCAGCAGCCCGGCAACCGGATCGATGAAGCGGGCAATGATCGTGCCTTCCCAAATCATGGCTGTTGCGAGCGACGCGGCGATGAGCAGGTTCGACGAGAGCTTGTCCGAAAACAGACAGATTTGCGCGCGGGCCAGCGCGGAAGCGGCAACCATGTTGCGGGCCTTCCACCGGCGCAGAATCCAGAAATTGATCGCCGCGTAGGCCACGTTCAGGCTCATGGCGAGAACAACGCCGGAGCCATGCGGTTCGACACCGCCGGCCCCGATGCGCTGGACCGCGACGCCGGCGACGACAGCCATTGAAAGGCACATGCCGACGGCAGCAAGCGCGTTGACGAGCGTTTCAGCCAGGGCCGCTCGCCGCGTGCTCATGCCCAGTTTCTTGCTGCCGCCAGCCACAACCAGGACGGAGACCAGCACGAGCATGTCCATCAGCGTCAGCGCGAGATCGGCGCGAATGGTCAGCGATGTGGATGTCGCCGCCGCATATGCCGTCAAAAGCAGGCCCGGCGTGCCCGCCAGCACCGCCAGACGTGCCGTTCGGGCAGCCGTCGCCTCGCCGTTCAGTCTGTCATCGGTTTTTCGCGCAGGTTGCATCGCCAGAAATCTCCTCGTTCTGGCGTCACCGATGAGGCAGGGATGTTGCACTGATTTGCCGATTTGCCGGCTGAAGGTTTCCTTTGTGTCGCCGCACCGGGCGCACGCCGCGATTGTTCATTTGAGGGGATGCAGACGCGGGGGCGTCATGCCCGTCTGCATCACGACAAGGCGGACGTTCGCTGATCAAGCGCACTGCCCGGATCGCAACAACTGAAACAATTCGGACGGATTTCGGCATTCGTCCGAAACAGTCGGGAGCGAAAAGCCGCGCCATGGAGCGAACCTGATGGGACGGCTCCGCTGAAAACGAAAAGGGAAATCAACATGAATCGCTTCAAGACTTACCTGGCTGCTGCCTCGGCAATTGCCTGCCTCGCCGCACCGGCTAGCGCCGGAGGCCCGGAAGGCATGAACGGCAAATCGCTGAACGGCCTGCAGCTCAATGCTGTGACCAGCAACGCGGTAACCAGCAACGGCCTCGGCGTTCTTGCACTCAACGGCGTGCATGCCGACGGCATCGTTCTGGCGAAAAGCCTCGCTCCGGCCGGCGGCTCCGTCGTCCACTCGAACAACGGCAATTTGCCGGCTGTTCAGCACGGCAATGTCCAATCCTCGACCATTGGTAAGAAAAGCAATGGCCTTCCGTCTGCCCAGCACGGCACCGGCAGCGACGCCGGGACCAACCCTGACCGGCCGACTCCTTCGCCGAGGCGTTGAGGTCCGCACCCCGGCGCCCGTCGTCAATAGAACGGATGGCGTTGTGCTGTCCGTTCTCTTTGGCCGCGCTTCACCTGCTAGATATGCCGTCAGGAACCAACAATGTCAGCCCACAGAAACCGCCTCGTTCATATCGGCCGCCACGCGTTGGTCGCTGTCGCCGCAGCCATTTCCAGCATGGCCGCCATGCCTCCCGCCGAGGCCGGGACCGGACATGCGATCAGCTCGATCTCCGTTGTCGGCACCAGATTCGAGGTGACGACGGCAGATGGTCGCGTTGTCGCTCAGGAGGATCTCGTCGGCGCCGTTCTGACGATTGGTGGTGACGGACAGGACCGGATGCCACTGCGCATCGACGCGGTCGAGATCGATCCGAGGAACCCGGATGGCGAGATCATGCTCTACACCATGTCGGCCCGCGACGCGGCAAGCGGTGCATGGCGCAACATCTGCGAGCCGGACATCGAGGGCCGGCGCATGGGCTTTCCGCTCGGCGGCGCCTGGACGCAGGATGGTCGCCATTTGCCATCCGACACGGCGTTCAGCATTACCTGCACCGGCGGCGCCCAGGCGAAATGCGTGCGCTTTGGATATCGGCCTTGGAAGACGTCGTCGGACGGCACATCGCTGTGGGATCATCATCAAGCATGCACCCGCATGATCCGCGCTGATTATTGCGGCGATGGCGTCGGCCATACCCGCAACGGGACGCCGATCGTCATCTATGATCGCAAGGGCATTCAGCAGGACGAGGCCGCGCCTGATATGTCGTTCGAGGCGGCGTGGAGTGCCGACGGCGCGCTTTGCGTCAGCCACACCAGAATACCCGACGTGCTCACGATGGAGGGTCTGGCGGCGATCTGCCCAGGCGTGCGGCAGCAGCCACAGATAGCGGCGTGCGAAAGCGATGCCGGGGCGCTGATCCTCAACCGTTCGATCGATCCGCGAACGGTTCAGGCCGCAGCGAAATAGTCATAGCGCGGAAGATCTGCTGGGCTTGTCGGAGTGCGGATGTCCCGAATGGTCAAACGCATGCGCTCGTTCGACTGAGGCCATCAAGCATCCGACCTTCCGCGCCACTCCCTCACCCACCCACCTGCTTGGTGCGCTTGGCCGCGTCGACCTTGGCTCGCGCCTCCACCGCCTTCTCGATCTCGCGCTTCAGCTCGTCCTTGATCGCTACCGTTTCGGCCATCAAGGCGTCGATCTTCATGAAATCGAGCACCCGGTATTTCGACACTGCCGGGCGGATCAGAATGTCGGGCCGGCTCTGCATCAGCTTGGCGGCGATGATCGACTGCATCATCAATTGCGTCGCGCCGAACATCAGGTCGACGGAGGTTGGATGTTTGCGCCCGGCTTCGGTCGGTGCGCCGACCACGTCGACGGCGATGATGATGTCGGCGTCGAGTTCGATCAAGTCGAACGGCACCGGATTGTAGATGCCGCCGTCGATCAGCAGCGTGCCGTCGCGCATCACCGGGCGGAACACCGCGGGAATAGCCGCCGAGGCGGCCAGCGCCGAGTGCAGGTCGCCGTCGTTGAGCACGGCTAGCTTATGGCCGAAGAAATCCGTCGCCGTCACCTTCAGCGGTATGGACAGTTCGGCGAAGGTTTCGGGAATGGCGTCGGGCAGGAATGCCTTGAGAATGCGCTCGACATTGAACTGGCTGACCCGCAGCCCGCCTTGCAGCACCTCGGCGAAGGTGCCGGGCCGCGCCCGCCACATGCGCGTCGCCACCTCGGCGCGGCGGCTGAGGATTGAGCGCGTATAGGCGTGCATGTCCTTGCCTGTCATGCCCGACGCCATGCAGGCGCCCATGATGGCGCCGATCGACGAGCCTGAGATGGCAACCGGTCTTATGCCCAGCTCGTCCAGCGCCTCGATGACATGGATATGCGCCAGACCGCGTGCGCCGCCGCCGCCAAAGGCGATGCCGAAGCTCGGGCTCATCCTTTGCCCCCCATTTGGGCTCATTCCTTCTTGGCCTCGCCGAGTTTCGGCCCGACGACCATGATGGCCGGCTCGGCGGAGAGCAGCTTTTTCGCCACCGCCTTGACCTGGTCCAGCGTCACCCCGTTGATGAAGGCGGCGCGCCGCTGCATGTAATCGATGCCGAGCTTGTCAAGCTGCAGTTCGAGCAGCGTCGCGGCAATGGCGCCGGAGGAGTTCAGATTGTTGATTGCATAGGCGCCGATCATGTATTTCTTGGTCGCGGCCAGTTCCGCTTCGGTCGGCCCCTCCTCAGCCATGCGCCTCACCACCTCGCGCACGACAGCCAGCGTCTCCGCCGCCCGGTCCGAGCGGGTCGCAGTGGTGATGGCCAGTGCGTTGGCATGCTGATGATCGACCAGGTCGGAACTGACGCTGTAGGCCAGGCCACGCTTTTCGCGCACCTCGTCGAACAGCCGTGAGGTGAAGGCGCTGCCGCCGAGGATCTCGTTCATCAGCACCGCGGCGAAGAAATCCGGCGCATTGCGCTTGACACCGGGATAGGCCAGTTGCAGCGAAGTCTGCGGCTGGTCGTAATTGACCTCAAGCTGCTGGTTGAGTTTCGGATCCGTATCGGCGACCGCGCTGAGCGCCTGGTGTTCCGGCAGGCCGCCGAAGACCATATCGAGCTTTTTCTTCAACGTCTCGGCATCGATAGCGCCGACCACCGCTACATGCAGCCCGTCGCGGGCGAAGTTCGCCTTGTGAAAGGCGATGAGATCGTCCGGTGCGATCGTGGCGATGCTTTGCCTGGTGCCCTGGTCGGGTCGCGCATAGGGATGGGTGCGGTATAGTGCTTCCAGCCATTTGCGCTGGGCGACCGTGTCGGGGTCAAGCTCGTTGGCGATGATGCCGGACAGCACTTGCGCGCGGATGCGGTCGATTGGCGCCTGGTCGAAACGCGGCTCTGTGACCGCCAGCCGCAACAGGTCGAACGCCGCGTCCCGCTGCTCGGCCAGCATGCGCATCGAGCCGTAGGTGCCGTCGCGCGCCGCTTCGAAGCTCATCTCGGCGCCGACGTCGTCCAGCTTTATCTGGAAGGCCTCGCTGTCGAGATCGCCGGCGCCCTCGTCGAACAGGCCGCTCATCAGATTGGCGAGACCTTCCTTACCAGCCGGATCCTGCGTCGTGCCGCCGTCGAAGACGAAGCGGATGGCGACGAGCGGCACGGAATAGTCCTCCACCAGCCAGGCAGTGATGCCCTTTGACGAGGTCACCTCCTGGATGCTCATGGCCGCGCGAGCGGAAAGCGCCGGCAGGACGAGGAAGAGCAGGGAGAGAAGTAAAGTGAGTACAGGTGCGACGGCACGCCGGGCCTTGCCTTCTCCCCTTGTGGGAGAAGGTGTCGCCGAAGGCGACGGATGAGGGGTGCTGGACGGATCGCAGCGTTGGAGTTTCTTCCAACACCCCTCATCCGTCTTGGCGCTGCGCGCCAATCCACCTTCTCCCACAAGGGGAGAAGGGAAGTCGCCGCTATGCTGTTTCCTCATCATCAAATCAATTCCCTGCCTGTGTCTGCGGCAAGAGATAGCCTGATGTCGAATGGTTGAGATTGAGGTAGCGCGCGGCAACCGCCTTGACTTCGTCGGCGGTGACCTTGCGGATGCGGCCCGGCCATTCCTCGACATCCCTGACGGTGCCGCCGGTGGCGAGCGTCGCGCCGTAGATGTTGGCCATCGAATCCTGCTTGTCGCGGGCGAAGATCATCGAGCGAACGAAACGATCCTTGGCCTTCTCCAACTCGCCTGGTGTGACGCCGTCCTTGGCGATGCGGGCGACCTCGACCTCGACTGCCGCCTGGACGTCGGCCAGCTTGGCGTCGCCGCGCGGCGCGCCATAGACGGTGAAGTTGCTGGCATCGAGCATGGTGCCCTGGAAGAAGGCGCCGGCCTCGGCGGCGATGCCTTGCTTGACGACCAGCTGCTGGTGGAGCCGGCTGCGGCTACCGCCGCCGAGGATCTCCGCCAGCAGGTCCAGCGCTTCCGCTTCGCCCGGCTTTGCAGTGTGATAGGAGGGAACCACCCATTGCGTCGAAAAGTTGGGCACGCTGACGCGCGCGTCAGTGAGCGTCACCGTGCGCCTGGTGTTCTGCTCGGGTTCGACCGGACGGATACGCGGCGGCAGGTCTGGACCACGCGCTATCTTGCCATAGGTCTTTTCGGCCAGCGCCTTGACCACCTCCGGCTCGACATCGCCGGCCACCACCAGCACGGCGTTGTTGGGCGTGTAATATTTGTCGTAGAAAGCCTTGGCGTCGGTGCGGTTCAGCTTCTCCATCTCCTGCATCCAGCCGATCACCGGAATGCGGTAGGGCTGGTTTTGCCAGAGCGTGGCGTCGACCTCCTCGCCGAGCACTGCCTGCGGATTGCTGTCGATGCGCGAGCGGCGTTCCTCGAGGATCACGTCGCGCTCGGTGGCGATGACATCGTCGTTGAGGATGAGGTTGCGCATGCGATCGGCCTCGAAGTCCATCATCTGCTCGAGCGCCTGCGGCACCACCGTCTCGTAAAAGGCGGTGTAGTCATATGAGGTGAAAGCGTTGTTGGAACCGCCGATGGCGGAGACGGCGCGGTCGAACGCGCCGGCGGCATGATTGGTCGTCGCCTTGAACATCAGATGCTCGAAGAAATGGGCGATGCCGGACTTGCCCGGCGGCTCATCCGCGCTGCCGATCTTGTACCACACCATATGAGTGACGATCGGCGCACGGTGATCGGGAATGACGACAACCTCCATGCCGTTATCGAGCAGGAAATCCGTCACCTTGCCGTCGTCCGGCTTGGTGTCGGCCAGAACCGGGCCGGTCATCACGAGAGCCAGCGCCAAGAGCGTTCCGCGCAGCCATTCAGCCTGAGATGTCATCAATGGCTCCAGGTGTCATGGGGTGGGACGATAGGCGGGGATTGCGAAACAGGCAAAGTGATTTGTTCGTCATTTTCGCGCGCAAAGGCGGCCGAACTCAGGCGGCTTCGATGAAGCGGATGACGGTCTCGCCGTAGTTGCGCTCGTCGACAACCGAAAAGCCCGGCCCTGCGTCGAAGGGCGCCACCGCCGCCTCCTCGACGACGCAGAGCCCGCCGGGCGCGAGCCAGCCGCCAGCCTCGGCCGAGCGCAAGGCACGCTCGCCCAGGCCCTTGCCATAGGGCGGATCGGCGAACACCAGGCCGAACGCGGCCATCGTGCCCGCCTCGCCCAAAGCCGTGGCGTCGCGGCGGAATATCTTGGTGCGCCCGGTCAGGCCGAAGGCCTCGACATTGGTGCGGATCAGGCCGCGCCCTTCGGCCGATTCTTCGATGAAGACGCCGTAAGACGCACCGCGTGACAGCGCCTCGAGGCCGAGCGCGCCGGTGCCGGCGAACAGGTCGAGCACACGGGCCCCGTCCAGCCTATCGGGGAAGCGATGCGCCAGCACGTTGAAGACAGCCTCGCGCGTGCGGTCGGTCGTCGGGCGGATGGCGCTTGAACGGGGCGTCGCCAGCGGACGCCCGCGAAATTCACCGCCGACGATCCGCATTGCCTCCCCTTGATCCCCCAGGGCCACTGCGCGGCCGGTCGCCATCACTCTTGCCGGAATTTGGGCGTTCGCCACGCGGCTTGCCGAACGGCTTTGCGCCTCCGGGTTTTCCACCTCCCGGTCCACTGGCGGGCTTGCCATAGGACGGCTTGAACGAGGCCTTGCGTGCCTTGGTTTCGGCTGCCTTGGCGGCATCGGCCTCCGCCCTGCCTTTGCCGATCGGCCGCGCGCCTGGCGCCATCCAGACATTGGCCTTGCGCTGGCCCGGCGGCTCGATCGGGCGCTGCTCGCGTTCGGACTTCTTCCCGCCGCCCGGTCTGCCGCCAAAGCCGCCTGGCCCGCTACGTTCAGATTTGGGGCCACGCTCACCAAAGCTCTTTTCCGGCCCAAAGCTTCTGCCTGGACTTGTCGACAGCTTGCCCAGCGCCTCGTCGCGGCTGCCTTCGCGGCGCTTGCGGTTCTTGATCAATCCGCCTTCGCCGATCGGACGGCGTTCGCCGTCGCGGGTGAATTTCGGCCGCTCCGGTTCCTCTTCCCGCACCGCTTCACGCCGTACCGGCTTGTTGGAAAACGGCTTGGTGATCTCGGCGTCGAAATTGGCGCCGGACTCCTCGACCAGGCGTTCGCCGAGCTGGTCGCGCAGCACGCGGCCCTTGATCTCCAGCACATGACCCTCGGGCAGGTCGTCGAGCTGGAACGGCCCGTAGGAAATGCGGATCAGCCGTGTCACGTCGAGACCAAGCGAGCCCAGTATGTTCCTGACCTCGCGGTTCTTGCCTTCGCGCAGGCCGAGAGTCAGCCAGGCATTGGTGCCTTGCTCGCGGTCGAGCGTCGCCTCGATGGCGCCGTAGAAGACGCCGTCGAC
This sequence comes from Mesorhizobium sp. M6A.T.Cr.TU.017.01.1.1, assembly GCF_004023115.1. Taxonomy (NCBI): domain Bacteria; kingdom Pseudomonadati; phylum Pseudomonadota; class Alphaproteobacteria; order Hyphomicrobiales; family Phyllobacteriaceae; genus Mesorhizobium; species Mesorhizobium sp. M6A.T.Cr.TU.017.01.1.1. The sequence continues at coordinate 15,931 of NZ_RZTA01000046.1, read as the reverse complement.
GGCGATGCCTTCGCGCAAGCCGGCGAGCGCACTTTCCTCGACCTTGCCGTGGACGCGCACGCGGTAGCGCCTGAGCCAGCCGGTGGCCGGCAATTCGAGCACGCGCGACAGGCCGCCATCATTGGTAAGCAACAGCAGCCCTTCGGTGTTGATGTCGAGCCGGCCGATGGTCATCAGCCGCGGCAGGTCGGCCGGCAGCACGTCGAAGACGGTCTTGCGGCCCTCGGGATCACGGTTGGTGGTGACCACGCCAGCCGGCTTGTGGAACAGGAACAGCCGGGTGCGCTCGATCGGCGGGATCTCCATGCCGTCGAGATGGATGATATCGCCGGGCATCACATTGAAGGCGGGCGAGGACAGCACCCTTCCATTGACCTTGACGCGGCCGGCTGCGATCAGCTCCTCTGCATCGCGGCGCGAGGCAAGGCCGGCGCGGGCCAGCCGCTTGGCAATGCGCTCGCCAGCCTCTTCCGTCGCCTCGGCGGGACGCGGGCGCGGCTTGAAACCACCGCCTGATGTCCCCTGGGGTCGATCACCGCCGAAATCGCGCTTGGGCCGATCGCCGAAGTCGCGCTTGGGGCGATCACTGAAGTCTCCCTTGGGACGGTCGAAGCGCCTTTCGCCACGCTCGCCTTCGGCAGCCGCCGGCCGGTCGCCGCGCGGCGCGTAGGGCTTGCGCGGACCTTCGCGCTTCTCATAAGGCTTGCCTTCCGGACGCGGCCCTTTGCCGAACGGCCTGTCGCCGCCCTTGAAGTCGTGCGTCGGCCGCTCGCCTTCGGCCGCCATCGGGCGGTCGCCCCGCGGCGCATATGGCTTGCGCGGCCCCTCGCGCTTTTCATAGGGCTTGCCTTCCGGACGCGGCCCTTTGCTGAATGGCCTATCGCCGCTTTTGAAGTCACGCTTTGGCCGCTCGCCATCAGCCGCCATCGGCCGGTCGCCGCGCGGCGCGTAGGGCTTGCGTGGACCCTCGCGCTTTTCATAGGGCTTGCCTTCAGGGCGCGGTCCCTTGCTGAACGGCTTATCGCCGCTTTTGAAGTCGCGCTTCGGCCGCTCGCCGTCAGCCGCCATCGGTCGGTCGCCGCGTGGCGCGTAAGGTTTTTTCGCGCCGAAAGACGGCTTACCGCCTTTGCCGGCAGCGGCGTCACGACCACGCGGGCCCGACGGTTTCGGGCCGTTCTTGCGCGGGCCTTTTTGACCCGGGAATTTCTTGTTTTTGTCGTCCATGTGGCCTTTGCTCGTTTGGGCGGGTAGATAACAGGATCGCGCCTGAGTAGCGAGGAGATAATAGGAATGGAAACCGCTTGAGGCGGCCGGATTTCATGGCGCTGGCGCTGAAAGAGGCCGAAACTGCCGCCTTGCGCGGCGAAGTGCCGGTCGGCGCGGTCATCGCCAGCGGCGATACGGTCGTTGCCAGTGCCGGCAACCGCACCCGCGAGCTTGCCGATCCCACGGCCCATGCCGAAATGCTGGTGATCCGCGAAGCCTGCAGCAAGCTGTCGAGCGAGCGGCTCACCGGCCACGATCTCTATGTGACGCTGGAGCCCTGCGCCATGTGCGCCGGCGCCATTTCCTTCGCCAGGCTGCGCCGGCTCTATTTCGGCGCCGCCGACGAGAAGGGCGGCGCTGTGGTCAACGGCGTCCGCTTCTTCGCCTCACCGACCTGCCACCATGTGCCAGACATCTACCCAGGCATGGCCGAGAGCGACGCGGCGCTGCTTCTGAAGGATTTTTTCAGGGAGCGACGCGAACCGTAGCGGCGCCAGCTTTCCCTAGCAGCTTACCACGGCAGCCAGTCGAACATGCCGCCGCTCTTGTTCTTGGCGGCCGCTTCCTTCTTGAGGCGGCGTTCTTTCTTGTACTCGTCCTCGCCGAGATCGCCCGCAGGCGCGGTGCCGGCAGCGGCGCGGTATTGCACGGGCGGCTCGCTCAGATATTTGCGGGTGTTCGGGTCGCCCTGCTTGCCTTGGGCGAGGCGGCGCTTGACCTCGGCGGCGCGGCCCTTGTCCGAATCCGCCGGAGTCCAGGCCGGCGGATGGCTGGATCCCGACTGCGCCATCGCAGCCTTGATCGCCGTTGGATCCGTCTGGACGTCATCGACGATCTGCGCCTGGTAGTCCGGATCGTCCTGATGGAGCGTGGCGTCGGCGCGCAGGCGAGCACGGCGTTGCTCCGGCGATTCGGGCCAATCGGCGCTCGCCGTCGCGATACTGTCTTGCGGCGGCGGCAGTTCCTTCTGCCCCGGCGCCGGCTTCACCAGCTCGGGACGCGGCTTGTAGTCGATCCTGTCCTTGTTCTTCGGCACGACTGAAAAAGCGCTGGTGAGATCGCCGGCAAGCTGTGCAGCGGCGGGCTTGTCGGTGCCGTAGGTCGGCGAGCCCATGCAGCCGGACAGGGCCAGGCCGGATACGACAAGCGGCGCCAGCAGCGCAACGCGCGCGCAAGTTCTTTCGGTCATGCCAAAAAGTCCCACTCTAGACAGCCTCTCGATCGCACCGGCCAAAAGGTCCGGTCCCCATCGCTTATGCTCTTCCGACGGAAATCCGGCGACAATTTGTCGTCCGGAGTTTCGCGTGTTTACCTCAACCACTCGTTAAGGGCAACGCGCGGGGGCCGATCAGCCGCCCGCCGTGGCATTTGTGCACCGATATGGCGGCTGTGCATGTCGTTATCCCAAAACCGCTCCACACTTTTGGGCGACATGCACCGATATGGCGGCTGTGCATGTCGTTATCCCAAAACCGCTTCACACTTTTGGGCGACATGCATCATATACGACCAAGCGACTTCAACTCGTGCAGCACAGCGGCATCCCGGGCCGAAACATCGGGGAATTCCGCGTCGCTGCCGACATCTGCGGTATAGCGCCATGAGCGCGCGCATTTGACCAGGCCCCGGTCCTCGGCCTTCTCGACCACGACGGCGACGCCCTTGACGTCGTCCAGCGTGAAGGCGCCAGAAGGCGCGCTGCCATGCGCAATGACCAGATCGCTGGTGATCGCCATCTCGGCCATGTCGACATCTGATATCGCCGCTTCGAGCGCCGCATCGTCGAGCGTGACGACCGGCACCGCTTCCAGCGACGAGCCGATGACCTTCTGGGCGCGTGCGATCTCCAGCGCGCCGGTGACGACACGGCGGACCTGCCTGACCTTGCGCCATTTTTCCGCCAGCGCCTCGTTCTTCCAGTCGGCCGGGATTTGCGGAAACTGGTCGAGATGAACCGAGACGGCGTCAGGATGACGGTCGAGCCAGGCTTCCTCCATCGTGAAGGGCAGCATCGGCGCCAGCCATTTCACCAGGCAGTCGAACAGATGGCGCACCACCTGAACGGAGGCCTTGCGCTTCACGCTGGACGGGGCCTCGCAGTAGAGCGCGTCCTTGCGGATGTCGAAATAGAAGGCCGACAGCTCGACCACCATGAAATCGAGCAGCATGCGGGTGATGCGCTTGAACTCGAAAGCGTCGTAGCCCGCGCGCACGACCTCATCGAGTTCGGAGAGCCGGTGCAGCATCAGCCGCTCCAGCTCCGGCATCTTGTCCAGCGGCACTTCCTCGCCATCGTCATGGGCAAGCGTGCCCAGCATCCAGCGGATGGTGTTGCGCAGCTTGCGGTAGGCGTCGATGTTGGTCTGCAGCACATTCTTGCCGAGCCGCTGGTCTTCCCAGTAATCGGTCGTCACCACCCATAGCCGCAGGATATCGGCACCCGACTGCTTGATGACGTCCTGCGGCACCACGGTGTTGCCGAGCGACTTCGACATTTTCCGTCCCTCCTCGTCCATGGTGAAGCCATGGGTGACGACGGTGTCGTAAGGCGCCCTGCCCCTGGTGCCGCAGCTTTCAAGCAGCGAGGAATGGAACCAGCCGCGATGCTGGTCGGAGCCTTCCAGGTAGACGTCGGCCGGCCACTTCAGGTCCGGACGATCCTCGAGCGTAAAGACATGGGTCGAGCCGGAATCGAACCAGACGTCGAGGATGTCCATAACCTGCTGCCATATCGAGGCATCGTGATTGCCAAGGAAACGCTCCTTGGCGCCGGCCGCAAACCAGGCGTCGGCGCCTTCCTTCTCGAAGGCATCCATGATGCGCTGGTTGACGGCCTCGTCGCGCAGGACGTTGCCGTCGGCATCGGCGAAGACGGCGATCGGCACGCCCCAGGCGCGCTGGCGCGACAGCACCCAATCGGGGCGCTCCTCGATCATGGCGCGGATGCGGTTCTGGCCGGCGGCCGGCACGAAGCGGGTGTCGTCGATCGCCTTCAAGGCACGGCTGCGCAGCGTCGTGCCGTCGCCCAGCTCCTTGTCCATATAGACGAACCATTGCGGCGTGTTGCGGAAGATGATCGGCTTCTTCGACCGCCACGAATGCGGGTAGGAATGCTTCAATCGCCCGCGCGCGAACAGCGCGTTGCGCTTGATCAGCTCGTCGATGACCGCCTGGTTGGCATTGCCCTTCTTGCCGTTGTCGTCGATGACGCGCGCCGATCCGCCCTCGCGGTCCGGACCAAAACCCGGCGCGTCCTTGGTGAAGAAGCCGGCATCGTCGACGGTGAACGGGATGGCGGTGTCGACGCCGCGCTGGCGCAGGTCCGGCGCAGCATCCATCCAGGCGTCAAAGTCCTCGCGGCCATGGCCGGGCGCGGTGTGGACGAAGCCGGTGCCGGCTTCGTCGGTGACATGGTCGCCGGCGAGCATCGGCACGGGGAAATCGTAACCGCCATTCAAACCTTTGAAGGGATGGGAAAGCGTAAGGCTTCCAAGCTCTTCGGCGGAAACGCTACGAAGACGATTCATCGTCACTTTGGCCTTGAGAGCGGACTCTTCCGCCAGAGCGTCGGCAAAGATCAGTCTTTCGCCGGACTGCGGGCCGAAAGCGTTCTCAGCTGCCGTGACCTCATAGAGGCCATAGTTGATGCGTGGCGAATAGTTGACGGCGCGGTTACCGGGGATCGTCCACGGCGTGGTCGTCCAGATGACAACGTGGGCCTCCAGCAAGTCCAGTGACGTCTCCGTCAGCTTTGGATCCAAGGCTGGCTGCCCATCTTCGACGTTGGTGACCTGACGAGCGAGGCTGACGACCGGAAACTTCGCCCAGATCGTGTCGCTCTCATAATCCTGGTACTCGACCTCGGCCTCGGCCAGCGCGGTGCGCTCGACCACGCTCCACATCACCGGCTTGGAGCCGCGATAGAGCTGGCCCGACGTGGCGAATTTCAACAGTTCGCCGGCGATGCGCGCCTCGGCATGGAACGCCATGGTCGTATAGGGATTGTCGAAGTCGCCGACGACTCCCAGCCGCTGGAATTCTGCGCCCTGCACCTTGATCCAGTGCGCGGCGAACTCGCGGCATTCCTTGCGGAACTCGTTGACCGGCACCTCGTCCTTGTTCTTGCCCTTGGCGCGGTACTGCTCCTCGATCTTCCATTCGATCGGCAGGCCGTGGCAATCCCAGCCGGGCACATAGTTCGAGTCATAGCCGCGCATCTGGAACGAGCGGGTGATGACGTCCTTGAGGATCTTGTTCAGCGCGTGGCCGATGTGGATATTGCCGTTGGCGTAGGGCGGCCCGTCATGCAGCACGTATTTTTCGCGGCCGGCGGCGTTTTCGCGCAGCTTGCGGTAAAGATCCATGTCCTGCCAGCGCTTGACCAGCAGCGGCTCCTTCTCGGGCAAGCCGGCGCGCATCGGGAAATCCGTCTGCGGCAGATAAAGCGTCTTGGAATAGTCGATCGTTTCAACAGTGTCGGTCATTGGTCTGCCATATGCATTGCCCGGCGGCAAAAGAGCCCGGGCGTTGAACTATCATGATCTGGAAAAAGCGCGAGAGGCCGCACGCAAGATTCCCGGCGGCTCCGGCGGCGCTCAAGCCGCCCGGAACACCGGGCTCGTAATTCGTATCGCAATCGCGAGAAGGCGCGAAAAGCTCGTCATGGCTGGGCTTTTAACCGAGACAGGCGACATTGAAAAGCCCGAACTCTCGGTGCCTTCCTTGCAGCGTGTGCCGTTACAATGCATCCGGATGCATCCGGCCAATAGGCGATTGCCGGAACAAAGCACTCACATCGAGAAATCAAACCGGTAGGTCGTCGAGACGCCGATCGTGAACTGGTTGCGGTCGCCGCGCTCCTTGACCAGGCTGGAATCGGCCGCCGGACCCATCAGGCGCGAATATTCGCCGAACAGGCTGGCCGTCATCGGCTCGGTCACCTTCCAGGTCACCGCGCCGCCAAGGCCTGTCGATCTCACCCCGCCGCCCGGATGGTATTCGCTGAGGCCCGAAGCCACAGCTTCCTCGGCGTTGACGCCATAATAGGCGTCGAAATAGTCCGATGATGCGAACGAGACGCGCGGCCCGCCCGAAATCCTGATCTCCGGCGTCACATCATAAAAGGCGTCGGCGGCGATGTCGGCGACAAAGCCGCTATGGGCGCGAATGCCGTGGCGCAATTCGGCGCGAGCGCGCAACCAGTCAAAAGGATAGAATTCGAAGAAGCCGCCGGCCTCGCCGCCCCAGCGCACCGGGTCGAGGCCCTTCAGCTCGTCGGCGTCGCCGCCATCGCGCGAAAACAGGATTTTTCCGGTCAAGCCGGCGCGCAGGCCGCCATCGTCGATCAGCGCCAGCGAGATGTTGTCGTTGCGTGAGGTGAAGCGGGCCGCGGGACCCGCCTTGCCGAGCGAGATGATCGGCGAGGCGCTGAGCAGGTACTTCTTGCTGCCCTCGAAATCCGGCGCGACCATGCCGGTGGCGCCGACCGTCAGATACCAGTCGCCGGACAGCCAGCCCAAGGCGCCCTCGCCTGCTTCGGCGGCACTGGGCGCGCCAAGCATGAAGGTGGCCAAGACCAGCTGAAACACCCTGACAGAACGCATCGTCACTCCATACGCACGGAACACCGGCAGGAACAACCGGCCTGGCCAAGAGCCATGGCGCCGGTTCGGTAAACTTTGATTTAAATTCGAAACGGTTCCTCGCTTTTTTGGCATGCGTCCGGCGCAAGCTGCTCGCTGGACGGGCAAGGCCTTAGGCGCTACCCTCCAATTGGCAAGATGCCAGGCAACTTCGGTGGAGATGGCGGCAATGACCCTGCAAGGCGATGTTTTAAAGGATGCGATTGGGCAGACGCAGGCGAAATGGGGGTGGTTCGTCGGGCTCGGCGTGCTGCTGCTGATCCTCGGCGGCATCGCCTTCGGCAATCTGTTCATTGCCACGGTCGCCTCGGTCTACGTCGTCGGCTGGCTGATGCTGATGGCCGGTGTCATCGAGATCATGCATGCCTTAGGTGTGAAGACATGGAGCCGGTTCTTCTATTGGCTGCTCAGCGGTCTTCTCTATGCAGTCGCCGGGTTCTTCGCCTTCTATAATCCGCTGCTGGCCTCGGCGGTGCTGACCTTCCTGCTGGCGGTCGCCCTTCTCGCTTCAGGCGTGCTCAGGGCCTGGGTCGGGTACAAGCACAGACCGGCCAAGGGTTGGGGCTGGCTCGTTGCGGCGGGCATCATCAGCGCGCTGGCAGGCCTGGTCATCGCCATGGGCTGGCCAGTCAACAGCGTATGGGTGCTGGGACTGTTTCTCGCTATCGACCTGATCTTCCAGGGCTGGGCCTTCATTGCAGTCGGCCTGGCGCTGAAGAAATAGGTTCTTGTTTTAGCATGATCTTGTCCGAAAACCGGTTCCCACTTTTTGGGATCATGCTTTAGAAAGCAATGGCCGCGTCGAGCTCGGAAAGCGGGCTGACGCCGGCCAGCAGCGCCCTCGCCTCCGCTTCGTCGCGTTTCATCTGCGCGACCAGCGCGTCGAGCCCGTCGAACTTCACCTCGGCGCGCAGGAAGCCGAAGAAGGATACCGCGCATATCTCACCGTAGAGGTCGCCGTAAAAATCGAAAACGAAGGTTTCCAGAAGCGGCGTGCCGTTGTCGTCGACGGTCGGGCGGCGGCCGAAGCTGGCAACGCCGTCATGAAGCGTGCCGTCGGCGCGACGGAAGCGGACGGCATAAATCCCTTCCTTCAGAGTGGCTTCCGGCGAAAGCCTCATATTGGCGGTTGGAAAGCCCAGCGTCCGGCCAAGCCGTTGGCCGCCGATCACCTCGCTCTCGACCGTGAAGCGATAACCGAGCAGGCCGGCGGCCTCGGTCACCTCGCCCTCGCCGAGCTGCGCGCGAATGCGGCTCGACGACACCACCTCGGCGCCCTCGTCGCGAAACGCGTCGACCAGCGTGACACCGAAGCCGTGGCGTTCGCCGGCCGCCATCAGATAGGCCGGGCCGCCCTGCCTGTCCTTGCCGAAGTGGAAGTCGAAGCCGGTCACGGCGTGAACGATGCCGAGATTCCTGTCCAGCACGTCGGTCACGAACGCTTCCGCCGACAGCGCGGCGAAGTCGCGCGTGAACGGCTGTTCGACGAGTGCGGCAAAGCCTAGATACGACAGCAGTCGTGCCTTCATCGGCGGCGGCGTCAGCACGAACAGCGGTATATCAGGCCGGAACACCTTTCTCGGATGCGGCTCGAAGGTCAGCACCAGAGCCGGCACGTCGCGCTGGCGCGCCTCGGCAAGCGCGCGCTCGAGCACGGCCTGATGGCCGCGGTGAACGCCGTCGAAATTGCCGATCGCCACCACGCCGCCGCGCAAATGGGCCGGCAGCGGCGAGATTGCAGAAACGCGTTCGAAGGCTTGCGTCATTTCGAGGCTTCCGTCATCGAGCGACCCTACCGCAGTCTCGGAATGACCGCGACCGGCCGGTAGCCGTGCTTTTCCAGAAAGGCAATTAGCCTGGCCGGATCCGGTTGTAGCGGATCGCCATAGTCGCGGGCATGGATGCCGCCCGATACGTAGAGCACGTCGAAGCCGTTGTCGGCAGCACCTTTGATGTCGGTCATCATGCCATCGCCGATGGCCAGCACGTCCGAGCGCTCGATCGGGCCGCCGAGCAGTTCGGCGATCTCTTTCATCGCGACGTCATAGACGGGGGCATAAGGTTTTCCGGCGATCAGCGTGCGCCCGCCGAGCTGGGCATAGTCGCGGGCCAAGGCCCCTGCGCACCATATCATCCGCTCGCCGCGCTCGACCACGATGTCGGGATTGGCGCAGATGAACGGCAGGTTCCTGGCGCGCAACCGCCGCAGAAGTTCGGCGTAGTCTTCCGGCTTCTCCACCTCGTCGTCGAACAACCCGGTGCAGACCACGCCGGACGCCTCGAACTCCTCGACGAGCTCGACATCAAGACCGTCATAGAGCGTGAGATCGCGATCACCGCCGATGTGAAAGATTTTTCGCGGCCCCTCGATGATCAGGTCGCGGGTCACGTCGCCGGACGTGACGACGCGGTCATAGGCGCTTGGGGGAACACCGATCGCATTCATCTGCGCCACCACGTCGGTGCTTCGCCGCGGCGAATTGGTGATCAGCACGACAGGTATTTTCGCCTCGCGCGCAGTGGCCAGCGCCAGAGCCGCGGCCGGAAAATGCCGTTCGCCATTGTGAACCACGCCCCAGACATCGCACAGGATGGCCGAATAGGCTCCCGACAAATCTGCGAGCGAGCCGATGATGTCGGGTGAATCCGCCATACTATTTTTCCCAAGTCATGATCGGCCGCTACCGACGGTCCGTGCGGCAGGCCCGCATTAACCGAAGCGCTTGATCCTGTCACCAGCTTTCGCAACGTTCAGGATTGCCTGGCGATGATCAAGGCAGGCGCACAAAGCATAAAAGCCGCCTCTTTCCAGAGGTTTAGCCCATTGCGGAGTCTTCCCCGGGGTCCAATCGTGGGCAGCACTGCCGCCATCTGCGGCATGGTTAACGAGCTTTAAAAAACTGTGCCGATCTTGGACATATTTTAGCAATCTGAAATTTAACTATTGGTGGCATCGTTCGCCGACAAAGGGTTCTGGCGGGGTTCTGAAGGCAATGTTCCGTAAATTCGGTAGGGACCGGCGTGGCAACTATACGCTCATGACGGCCATCACGATTGTGCCGCTCATGGGGGGCTTGGCGCTCAGCGTCGATTACTCGGAACTGCTCCGCCAGAAGCACGGTACGTTGAACGCCCTTGACGCCGCCGGCCTCGCCACCGCTCAGCACATCGTCGCCGGCGCAAGCGACGCCGACACCGTGGCCTTTGCCAAGACCTTCTTCGAAGCCAATCTTGGTCCCGTCGATCCGGCGAATACGTCGCTTACCGTCACCCTGCCCAACAACAATGCGGGTGGCGGCACGTTGAAGCTCTGCAGCGCCCTGACGTATACGCCTTATTTCCTGCCGGCTGCCGCCATGCTGACGGGTGGGAGCGGCACAGCCTTCACGGCTTGCTCGGAAATCCGCCTCAAGAACACGCTGGAAGTAGCCCTTGTGCTCGACAATTCCGGCTCGATGAACAACCTCGGTTCCGGCACCGGCGTGAAGCGAATAGACCTGCTGAAGACTGCCGCCAAGCAGCTTGTCGACACGCTGGCGCTGCAGGCACAGCAGATGAAGCAGGTCAGCAAACCGGTGCAGTTCTCCCTCGTGCCGTTCGCTGCTTCGGTCAATGTCGGCCCCACCCATGACCAAGAAGGCTGGATGGATCAGGACGGCATCTCCCCGATCCAGCACGAGGATTTCGATTGGACGACGATGACCCCCGCCAACAATCCGGACAAATACGCCGAGAAGCTCAACGGCGTCTGGTACAAGCGCGGCACCGGCTGGGGCGACACTCAGGATCAACCACTGACCCGCTTCAGCCTTTACGCCGACATCACGGTCGAGTCCGGCCGCGAAGAAGTGCCTAACACGAAACAGTACATCTGCGACACCTATAACAAAAAAGGCAACTGCAGCAGCGGCCATTGGACCACCCCGGAATACATCTACACCACCAGCCGCTATGCGAGCTGGCAGGGTTGCGTGGAGGCGAGGCCGTACCCGTATAATAACGACGACACGACGCCGACCAGCGCCGCGCCTGCCACGCTGTTCGTGCCAATGTTTGCGCCGGACGAAGCTGGCACCCTCTGGCTCGATTTCGACCGAGACGGTGTCAACGACGCGACCTACCTGTCCTATAGCTACGGCAACAACTGGTGGGCCGACTGGCCGTATTACAGCGATAGCCCAACCGCCTCGCAGCGGCAGTCGGACATGCGCAAATATTTCCTGGTGAAGCCTTACGGTTCGAAGTCGGCTGCCGCGGGCGACGGCCCGAATGCGTCCTGCACGACCAACCCGGTCACGACGCTCAAAGACGTAAGCCAGCTTGCCCAGAAAGAGGAGATCAACGACGCCATCGACGCCATGGCACCGAACGGCAACACCAACGTGCCGGAAGGCCTTGCCTGGGGCTGGCGGACGGTGTCGAGCAACGAACCTTTCACGGAAGGCCGACCGAACGCCGAAAAGGGCAACGACAAAGTGGTCATCGTGCTGACCGACGGCGCCAACACCTACAGCGCCGTCAGCGACAGCGACTATGCCAATAACAGGTCGACCTATGCCGCTTACGGCTACACCGGCCTCACATATCCAGGGTCGGGAAGCGTGACGCGCCTGTTCATGAACACAAGCACCGACATCGGCAAGACGACCTATACCGGCGGCAACTACACGGCCGCGCTGGACGAGCAGATGCAGACCCTTTGCGCCAATGCGAAGAATTCGAACGTTCTCGTCATGACCGTTGCGCTCGACCTGTCGACCACCGACGCCGGCGACAAGAAAGCGCTCGACGCCCTGAAGGCATGCTCCTCGGACTCGCGCTTCCGCAAGGATCCCACCGATCCGACCAAGCCGGCCAAGCTGTTCTGGAACGCTACCGGGGCGACTCTGTCAGACAATTTCAAGGAAATCGCCAACGAATTGTCGAACCTGCGCATCGTCGGCTGAGGGGCGCCATCGCCCAGAAATGACAGGTTGGCAGGACAAAGGGGGCGAAGGATCGCTGACCTAACCGTTCTTCCGGCTGACAGCGGGGCTGGCGCAAAGGCTATCGCCACCTTGCCCTTGCGGCGGTCGAACGGACATGGTGAGTGTCCCCACCGCCACCGGAGATGCGCCCGTGCCCGACGCCGCCAACCATCTCGCCTTCGCGCTGGTCTGCCTTGGCATGGTGCTGACGCCTGGCCCGAACATGATCTATTTGATCTCGCGGTCGCTGTCACAGGGGCCGAAGGCCGGCCTGATTTCGCTCAGTGGCGTGGCGCTCGGCTTTGTCTTCTACGTGTTGTCGGCGGCATTCGGCATCACCGCGCTGCTGCTTGCCGTGCCTTACGCCTATGACGTGCTGCGCTTTGCCGGCGCGCTCTACCTCTTGTGGCTTGCCTGGCAAGCAGTGAGGCCAGGCGGACGCTCGCCGTTCCAGGTTCGGGAACTGCCGAAGGACAGGCCGCGCAAACTGTTCGCCATGGGCCTGATGACCAATCTGCTCAACCCGAAGGTGGCGGTGCTTTATCTGTCGCTGCTGCCGCAGTTCATCAGCCCCGGTAAGGGCCACGTGCTGTCGCAGCTTCTGGTGCTCGGCACCACCCAGATCGCGATAAGCCTCACCGTCAACGCGATCATCGCGGTCACCGCCGGCTCGATCGCCGTCTTCCTCGCCGGCCGGCCGCTGTGGCTGGTGATCCAGCGCTGGATGATGGGCACGGTGCTGACCGTGCTGGCCCTGAAGATGGCGACCGACGCGCAGCGTTGACTTGAGCATCGGATCCAAAAGCATGCCCTCGGGCCTGACCCGAGGGTGGATACCGGTTTTGGGAAAATCCGATGCTCAAACAAAAAGATAGAGCGGCGGCACCGCTGCGCTTGCTTACATCGGCCGCCGGTCCTGCTGCACCCGCTCCGGCTCGACCACCCTGCGATAGAGATGCCACGTCGCATGGCCAAGCACGGGCATGACGACGGCGAGCCCGGCAAACAGCGGGATCGAGCCGATGACCAGCAGCACGGCGACCATCAAGCCCCACAGCGCCATCTGCAGCGGGTTAGCCATCACCGCCCGTGCCGAGGTCTCGATTGCCGAGACAGCGCCGACATCGCGGTCGAGCAGCAGCGGAAAGGCGATGACGGTCGTCGCCAGCACGATCACGGCGAAAACGAACCCAGCCGCATTGCCGAGCAGGATCAGCGTCCAGCCTTTGGTCGTCGTCAGCACCTCGCGCACAAAGCCGCCGATCGAGGCCGGCGGCTGATTGCCAAACAGGCTGGTGTAGATGGATTGCGCGGTGAACAGCCAGAGCAGGAACAGTGCCACCAGCATGACGCCGATGACCGCGATCGCGGGCAGCGCCGGCGAGTGACGCACATCGAGCGCGTGCCACCAGGACGTGTCCATGCCGAGTTCGCGGCGGCGGCTGATCTCGTAGAGCCCGATCGCGGCGAAGGGTCCAAGCAGGGCGAAGCCGGACATCAGCGGGTAGAGGAGCTGGATGGCATAGGACCCGGATGTCGTCCACTGCGCCAGGATCAATCCGACCACCGGATAGATCAGGCACAGGAACACGTAATGCGATGGCTTGGCCCAGAAATCCTCGACGCCGAGCCGCAGCACATCCATCAGGTCCGCCGTCGTGATGCGGCGCACCGTGGGCTGCACGTGCATTCCACGTGCGTCCGACATGACATGAAAGCTTGCCATGACCATTCTCCCGTGTGTCGGGGCGGTCACCGCCAGGATGGCCGCCCGTAGCTGCCACTTCTCGTACAAGCACTATGATAGTCGATTTAGGGGTGATTGTCGCCAAGTCGACGGTCGCGATGGTAAATCCGGCTAGAGCGGGATGCATTTGGGTTGAACGGGGCATCCCGCTTTATCTGTGTTTCAGCCGCATTTGTGCGACGCCAAGTGTAACCACTTGGCTGCAAAATGCTCTAGAGATTTCCGACGCCGCCATCGACGAGCAGTTCCGTGCCGACGACGAAGCTCGACTCATCCGAGGCCAGAAACACCGCCGCCTTGGCGAGCTCCCAGGGTTTGCCCATCCGGCCGATCGGCACCAGCGCGCGTATCCGATCGCCCAGCGCCTTCTCTTCCGCTTCGGGCAGACCCAGCTTGCCCAGGGCCGGCGTCTCGGTCGGGCCGGGGCTGAGGCCATTGACGCGAATACCGCGCTCGATCATCTCCCCCGAGAGGGTGCGCGCCAATGACAGGAGACCCGCCTTGCTGGCGGCGTAGGCGCTGCTCTGGGGCAGGCCGATATGGGCACTGACCGAGCCGCACAGAATGATCGACGACGGGTTGGAAAACATCGGCAACAGGGCCTGGATCAGAAAGAACGGCCCCTTCAGGTTGGTCTGCATCAGACGGTCGTAGACCACCTCGTCCCAATCCTGCAGCGGCTGGTGCATCACATCGCCGGCGTTGACGTTGAGTATATCGAGCCGAGGCCAGCGCTGCGCAAGCTCGGCGGCAGGCGCACGCTGATCGGCGAGATTGCCGGCATCATTCCTGATCACCTGCGCCGATCCGCCCAGCTCGCGCTGCGCAGCGTCGAGCCCGGACGGGTTTCTGCCAGTGATTGCCACCGTAGCGCCCTCGGCCAGAAACTGGCGCGCGGTTTCGAGACCGATGCCGCTGGTTGCCCCGGTGATGAGGGCATATTTGCCTTTTAAGCGACCCATGATTTGCCTTCCCAATGAGATGAGAACGGCATTGTTTGCATGATAGTATGCTTTGTATAGTAGGCACCGAATGGGTACTAAAGAAAATAATTTCATGGCACAGGCAAAAGCCATCGAGGTCCCGCCAATCGAAGGCGGAAATGGCGCGACCGATCGTTGCCCGATGATCGATTTCGTCAATCTGGTTTCGGGAAAATGGGCCATTCCGCCTGATCGTCACCGGTTGCCCGATCCGCTTCGGCGAGCTCCAGCGGGCCGTCGCGCCGATTACGCAAAAGGAGCTCACGCGGCAGCTGCGCCTGTTCGAACATCGCGGCCTGGTCTATCGGAGGGTCTATGCCGAGATGCCGCCGCGCGTGGAGTATGAGATAACGCCGCTGGGCAGAACCTTGCGCGGCACGCTGGATTCGCTGGCCCACTGGATGCGTGTCAACGCATCCCACCTGATCACCTGACTTGACGGATTCTCCACCCTGCCCGACCAAGCCACAGCCGGTCACCGCGCGGCGCCACACTTTGGCGCCGCGCGGTGAGACGCGTGACAAAACTAGGCAGCGAAGCGTTCGATCACCTCGGCCAATGGAACATGGCCGAGGCAGGCGCCCGAACCAGCGAGCTTTTCGCCATCCTCGATGGCTTGCGCATATCGCACGGCCGGATCGGCTTCGATCCTGCCGCGCAACGCAGCCAGCTTGGGGTAGCTCGTCGCGTCGACGGCCTGGTGGAATCCCGCCCAACGTGCCACGCCAATCAGCGTGGTGTCGGCAAGCGTCAGGCGGTCGCCGACCAGAAAGTCGGTGTCGGCGATCATCGCCTCAAGCCGGTCATGGCGTTCGGTAACGGCCTTGCGGCCGAAGTCGCGCAAGGTCGCCAGCAGGACAGGCTCGGCCGATTCCATTTCATATGCGGCCCAGAGTGGGGTGAAAGCGGCGGTGAAGCCGGTGTTCACGAAAGCCATCAGCTGATGCATCCGGTCGGCTTCCGGCGAGCGAGGGTCGAAGCTGATACGACGTTGCGTGTCGCGGGCTTCGAGCCAAGCGGCAATCGCCATGGTCTCGGTGAGCACCTTGCCTTGGTCCGTGATCAACACCGGCGTTTCCTGACGGCCGTTGATGCTGGCATAGGCGTCGTTCTTCATTTCAGCGAGCATGTCGACGCGGCACAGGCGGTAGGGCTGTCCGACGCGTTCAAAAGCAGCGACAAGCCCCATCGAACTTCCCGCCGGGATGCCGTAAAGGAGGATAGGTTCCATTTCTTTGTCTCTTCCATGATTTAGGGATCACGCTGCGCAGCGAAACTTGACCCTAAACGCTGGTCGCCCCATGTAAATTACGCACTATTCTGTAA